>CAZHQZ010000068.1:1393-7508 GCA_964534675.1 uncultured Pseudomonadales bacterium
GCTTGGATACCTCTACGCAAGCCAGTATTGCGCGCTATCGCCGACAATAATTGCGCAAAACAGGCACTTTTTGTGCATTTGGTGACCAAGCTCACAGTTCAAACACTAACCATCACACTGAAATTGCTGCGCTAAAGCCATAACTTACACTTACAGAAACCCACCGGAGCATGCCGTTATGAAAGATAAATTCATCGCCAAGGTGCCTGATTCTTATATCCCTCATCCACAACTGTCTGCGCGCACACAGTGGGAGTGCAGTTTTAACGCCGCGTGCTGGGTGCGCTTGTTGCAGGCACGCCCCAGCAAAATCAGCTTGGTACTGAAATTTATCGACCAAGACAACATCAGCAAAGAAGTAAAAGTGGATACAGGAGCCAGCGAACTGGGAGGCAGCATTCTGCTGTCGGGCATTGTCACGGTTCACGCTGTAGGCAGAATCAATGACATGAGCATGCACTTGGAAGTGCCAGATCACTGCCCTGCTTATGTGATCGACGAATTATTTGTGCAAAGCACGGATAAAGCGGCTGCCAAAGTACCAAAGTTGGTCACGGTTGCCTAACGCACTCCGTTAGGCAAAACGCTAGACGCGACCGACCGCTTCTTGCGGAGATTCTTCTTTCCAGAGATTGAGCGCCTCGTTGAGCAGCGATTCAGCGAGGCTGCTGTTTTCCTCCTGCAAACTCAATAACGACACCGGCACGGATTCAAAAGCCAAGCCTGTCAGCCGATTGATACGCTGCAATTCGTCTCGCTCATGTTTTGCACGAAGAGTCGCCACCTTGCTGTTCTCGTTCATGACCACCACTCCTCACTTCGCCTTACTTATGGACTAGCGAGATTCGTGCCAACCTCGGCATCACACTAAAATCAGCAAGATACCGGGCTAGCAGCTGTGAGGCGTGGAAAAAGCGATATTCAGTGACAAAAATTGTCCACCAAATGTGTCAGCCGTCCAGCAAAGCGACCAATTCGTCGCGGCGCTGTTCCATCAAAGCCTGATTGCCGCGCGTCTCCACATTCAAACGCACCACCGGCTCGGTGTTAGACATACGCAAATTGAAGCGCCAATCGGCAAACTCCAAACTCAGGCCGTCGGTATTGTCTTCGTGCAGAGCTTCCGCAATGTAGCGATCGCGCGCGCGCGCAATCGCCGCTTTGGGATCGGCAATTTCACGGTTGATTTCGCCGCTGACGGGATAGGCACGCATGCGCTCCTCCACCAACTGCGACAGCGATTTACCACTGCTGCACACCAAACCGGCGACCAACAGCCAAGGAATCATGCCGGAATCGCAGTAGGCAAAATCGCGAAAATAATGGTGGGCGCTCATTTCGCCGCCATATACCGCGTCTTCTTTGCGCATGCGCTCTTTGATGAAAGCGTGACCGGTTTTGCTCTGCACCGCGCGACCGCCGAACTGCTCGCAAATTGCCAGTGTGTTCCAAGTTAAACGCGGGTCGTGGACGATTGCCGCGCCTTTGTTGCGCGACAAAAACGCTTCTGCCAACAAACCCACCACATAGTAGCCTTCGATGAAGCTGCCTTTTTCATCGAAGAAAAAACAGCGATCAAAATCACCATCCCACGCAATCCCCATATCCGCGCCTGATGCTTTCAGTGCATCTATCGTAGAGCCGCGATTTTCTTCCAACAGCGGATTAGGCACACCATTGGGAAACGTGCCATCCGGCTGGTGATGCACTTTGACGAATTGAAACGGCAAATGTTTTTCCAGCGCATCCATCACTAAACCTGCGCCGCCATTGCCCGCGTTGATAACAAATTTCAGCGGCTTTAATTGATCGCGCTGAACATAGCCCAACAAATGCTGCACATAGGCATCGCGCGTGGACTGCGCTTGATAATTGCCCGCACGCAGCGGTGTAGCAAAATTGCCGCTTTCTGCCAGAGCTTGAATATCTTTCAAACCGGTATCGCCGCTGATGGGGCGTGAACCTTCGCGCACAAACTTCATGCCGTTGTAATCCATCGGGTTGTGGCTGGCCGTTACTGCGATGCCGCCATCCACACCCAAATGAAATGTGGCGAAATACACTTCTTCCGTGCCGCACAAACCAATATCAATCACGTCTGCGCCCTGCTCGCGCAAACCGCGCACCAGCGCATCGGATAAGGCTTGGCTGGATAAACGAATGTCATGCCCTACCACCACACTTTTCGCGCCGAGAAACTGCACAAAAGCGCGACCGATACGGTAGGCAATATCTTCGTTAATTTGATCCGGCACGCGGCCGCGCACATCGTAGGCTTTGAAACAATTGATTTGAATCGCGCTCATGGAAGGTCTCAATACTTACTTAGACTGACGGTAGAGGTTTTCGTACACATAGTTGGTGGCTTCAATAAAACCTTCCACGCTACCGCAATCATAACGCGAGCCTTTGAAGCGATACGCCAACACTGCACCTTCTTGTGCCTGCTGCATCAAAGCATCCGTCAACTGAATTTCACCGCCTTTGCCCGGCGGCGTTTTTTCAAGAATATCGAAAATATCTGGCGTCAAAATATAGCGTCCAATTACTGCCATATTGCTCGGTGCGTCGGCCAATTTAGGTTTTTCCACCATATTGGACACGCGAAAAATACCTTCTTTTAATTTCTCGCCTTCCACTACACCAAACTTTTCAATATCCGCACCATCCACTTCTTGAATCGCCACAATGCTGCAACGAAATTGTTTGTACAGCTTCACCATTTGCGCCATCACGCCCACACCGGCTTCTGGCGGCATACACAAATCGTCAGACAAAATCACGCCAAAGGCTTGATCGCCCACCAAGCGGCGACCCGTGAGAATCGCGTGCCCCAAACCTTTCATTTCACGTTGACGCGTGAAAGAAAATGAAGCGTTATCCATCACGCGCTGAATACTTTCCAAATATTTTTCTTTGCCCGTACCGGCAATTTGATGCTCGAGTTCGTAGTTGAGATCGAAGTGATCTTCAATCGCGCGTTTGCCGCGACCCGTTACAAAACAAATTTCATCCAAACCAGCTTCTAGCGCCTCTTCAACGCCGTATTGCACCAAGGGTTTATTCACCACCGGCAACATTTCTTTGGGCATGGATTTGGTGGCTGGCAAAAAGCGTGTGCCGTAACCGGCAACGGGGAACAAACATTTGTTAATCATGGAAGACCCTGTGGAGAGAGAATGAACGTGATGGATAAAAAAGTGTTGGAGTTTTGAGATGGACAACGGTGCATTAGCATACAGGATTCTGACACACCTACAATCGACGACAATCAAAGCAATTCAGCGGCTTTTCTCTGGACAAGTGCAGGCTACTCGCTAAACTGACGGACTTTTGCTGACAGGGATCGAGAATACCCACATGAGCAGACAAAGTGCATTCAATCGCGACGAGCTACTGGCTTGCGGACACGGTGAATTGTTCGGCCCAGGCAACGCGCGACTCCCCGTTGGCAACATGTTGATGATGGATCGCATCATTCATATTTCTGAAACGGGCGGCAACTATGGCAAGGGCGAAATCATCGCCGAGCTGGATATTCGCCCCGACCTCTGGTTCTTCGACTGCCACTTTATCTCTGACCCAGTCATGCCCGGCTGCTTGGGGCTGGATGCCATGTGGCAGTTGGTCGGTTTCTATTTGGGCTGGAAAGGCAATCCGGGGCGCGGGCGCGCACTGGGCTCCGGCGAAGTGAAATTCACCGGACAAGTGCTGCCGACTGCGAAAAAAGTCACTTATCACATCCACCTCAGCCGTGTGATCGAACGCAAATTAATCATGGGCATTGCGGATGGCGTGATGTCAGTGGACGGCAAAGAGATCTATCACACCAAAGACCTCAAAGTCGGCCTATTTACTACTACCGATAATTTCTAACCGTTGCGGAGCACTCTTCTCCGCCAGCACAACCGTTTTGCTGTGCCATAATGCCAGCATCCATTGAATAACGAGGTTTAACGCATGAGACGAGTTGTCGTCACCGGCATGGGTATCACGTCCTGCCTGGGCAACAATGCTGCCGATGTCACCCATTCCCTGCGCGAAGGTTTGTCCGGTATCCGGCTCAATGAAACCTACCGCGACATGGGTTTCCGCAGCCATGTCTCTGGCTCCATCGCGCTCAACTTAAACGAATTGATCGACCGCAAAATCCTGCGCTTCATGGGCGATGCTGCCGCATTTGCCTATCTCGCCATGCAGCAAGCCATTGCTGATGCCGGTTTAACGCCCGAACAAGTGTCCAACCCGCGCAGCGGTTTGATCATGGGTTCTGGCGGCGCTTCCTCATCCAATCAAGTGGAAGCAGCGGACATCATGCGCGAGAAAGGCATCAAGCGCGTTGGCCCCTACCGTGTTACACAGACCATGGGCTCCACGGTTTCCGCTTGCCTCGCCACGCCGTTTCAAATCAAGGGCGTGAACTATTCGATTTCCTCTGCCTGTGCCACCAGCGCGCACTGTATCGGCAATGCGATGGAGCTGATCCAACTCGGTAAACAAGACATTATTTTTGCTGGCGGCGGTGAAGAAGAACATTGGTCGCTGTCTTGTTTGTTTGATGCAATGGGCGCGCTGTCTACGCAATACAACGACACCCCGCAAAAAGCCTCACGCGCTTACGATGCCAACCGCGATGGCTTTGTTATCGCCGGCGGCGGCGGCTGTTTGGTGTTGGAAGAATACGAACACGCTAAAGCGCGTGGCGCAAAAATTTATGCCGAACTCGTCGGCTATGGCGCGACCAGCGACGGCTACGACATGGTGGCACCATCCGGCGAAGGCGCTACGCGCTGCATGCAGCAAGCGCTGGCTACCGTGAGTGGAAAAATTGATTACATCAACGCGCACGGCACTAGCACACCCGTGGGTGATCTCGCTGAATTGAAAGCGGTCAAAGCAGCGTTTGGCGATGCGATTCCGCGCATCAGTTCCACCAAATCACTGTCTGGTCACTCACTCGGCGCGGCCGGTGTGCAAGAAGCGATTTACTCGCTGTTGATGCAGCAACACAGTTTCATCGCCGCCTCTGCCAATATCGAAACCATTGATGCCGAGGCAGAAAACATGCCCGTGGTGCGTCAGCGTATCGACAACGTGGATTTGCAGCGCGTGATGTCCAACAGTTTTGGTTTTGGCGGCACAAATGCCACACTGGTGTTCCAAAAACTCTGAGTAAAATTGCCATGAGCGACACAGCCATGAGCGACAACAACACCGTGGAATACTGCCCTGTCAGCGTCGCACGAGCGGCTTGGCTCGATGAACAAGCGCGCATTCTTTCTGCGCGTTCGCTGTTTATTGCCGATGTCGCCACCGAACAAGTGTTTGATGCCACTTCCGAGCATTATCTCGCCACTATCAACGATACCGTTGCTGGCTATTTAGGCATTGATAGCGACGGCCACATCAGTTACGCCGCCACCCAAACCGCGCATGCTAACGACGTGGCAGAAGCGCTGATGCGTCACGCTATTTTGGATGCGCCGCAGCGCGGTTTGTCGAAGCTCTCTGCGCCCACCGCACATCCTTGGCACGCGATTTTTTCTGCTCTGGGATTTTCTACAGAGCGCAGCATCAACCCTAAAGTCACCGTACTTTTTTTGCCGCCAGATCGCAATTTTATTGTCAGTGGTTCGGATTTGGTGCGTTTGGAAACTATCGACGCATTTCGCGCGCTGTCGCTTGAACTCGTACAAGCTGCGCGTTTTGGTCTGCTTATTTTTAGCGAAGATCTCGAAGCCTGGCTGTACGACAACGATGCTTTTGCCGATGCCGTGATGGATTTAGTGCAAAGACAGCGCAACACTAGCGTGCGCATTCTAGTGCGCGACACCAAAGCACTACTGGAGCACGGTCATCGTTTATTGCGCATCAGCCATCGCGCCTCTGAAAAAATACAAATTCGCAAACTGCCCACCACTATTTCAGAAAAATTTCCCAATTATTTGATTGCCGATGACAAAGGTCTATTGTTCAGACCCGATGTGCAGGACATGCAAGGCATTGGCTACCACGATTACCGCGCGCGGGTAAAACCTCTGTTGGAAGATTTCAAACAACTGTGGGCGCGCGCCACCACGCCGCCAGATTTGCGCCAACACACGCTGTAACACGC
>CAZHQZ010000069.1:0-7496 GCA_964534675.1 uncultured Pseudomonadales bacterium
GATTCTGCTGATTCTGCTGATTCTGCTGATTCTGCTGATTCTGCTGATTCTGCTGGTCTTGTTTATTTTGCTGGTTGTTTTTTTGATCTTGCTGCTGTTGCTGTTTTTCTAGCAGTTTTTTAACCAAGTCACGATTAAATTCTGCATTTTTTAATTGCGGATTTTTCTTGAGTGCTTCATCGTAGCTGGCAATAGCTCCCTGTAAATCATTGGATTTTGCTTGTGCATTGCCTTTGTTGTACAGCGCGGCAGCATCGTCGCGGGTAGCGAAATGTTCTGCCGCTTCCTTGTGTTGTCCGTTCTGGTATTCCGCATAGGCCTTCCATTGCGGGTTTTGAAACTGTTGTGCAGCCGTTTTGTTGTCACCATGTTTTAATGCATCTGCCGCTTGTTGGTCGGGTGTTTGCCACCAGTCTTTCCAATGCGTAGGCAATGCGGCGTGTGCTTCTTGCTGATAGAAAAACAAGGTGAGCGGCAGTAGACAAACCACAACGCCGCGTCGAAAAAAATACAGCGCAATGACCAAGCAGGGAAAAATAAGCCAGTAGCCGCTGTCTAACCAGTTTTCAATATTGCGTTTGCCACTGCGCTGGGAATCGTTAGCAGATAGCCAACTGGGTGGTGTGGTGAGCGGAGCAATATCGGCGTCGTCAGTGCGTAAATCGCTGTAGTAGCCTGCGTTTTCTGAGGCTAATTTTTTGAGCGTTGCAGAATCTAATGGATTCAGCAAAATTTCCCCTTTGCTGTCTTTTATAAAACCACCTTGTTGCAGTGGAATAGGTGCGCCTTCGGCGGTGCCTATGCCGATAACATTTAATTCAATGGCAGTGTTGCGCAATTGTTTGTGAATATTGTCGAGTGCGGCAGAGACGACACCGTCCGTAATGAGCAGCAAGCGCCCGCGTTTAAAGTTGGCGTTGTGCAGTAACTGGATAGACAAAGCGACGGCATCTTCGGTGCGGCTACCCATTTTGGGCATGATGTCTGGAGTCAAAGTATTGACCAGCGCCGCAATGGTGTTGGTGTCATCCGTGAGTGGGGTTACAACGTGCGCGCTGCCGGAATAAACAATCAGCGCGGTGTAACCTTCGTGCCGCTCGCGCAGTAGATCCAACAGTTTGAAATGTGCCGCTTGTGTGCGACTGGGTTTTACATCAGCAGCCAGCATAGAAGGAGAGAGGTCGAGCATCACGACTAGTGCATCAGCACTTTTTAGTACGGGCTGTTCTACTTTTTCAAAACTGGGGCCTGCTAATGCCGCGGTAGTTAACAGCCAAGCGCAAAGCAGTGCACGCACAGACCACGGTTGTTTTTGCGTGGATTTTTTTTCTAAGAGTTCGTTGAGCAGTGTATTGTCAATGATGCCTTGCCATCGGCTGCTGTCTGCTTTTCTGCGCAACAACAAAATAAAGAGTACTAAAGCAGGAATAGCGGCGAGAAGCCACAAGGGCCGCAGCCAGTGAAAATCAGCGAGTGGAAGAAAATTATGCAGCATGCCGATTTCCTCCCCAGCGCAAGCGTTGCCGTGTAACAGCAAAGAGTGCCGCACAAAAGCTCATCATAAGTGCGCCAGTAAGAGGCCAGTAAAACCATTCTGTTACAGGACGCAGTGTCTCCTGTTTTCCTGCAACAGGTTCTAAAGCATCAAGTTGATGGTAGATTTTATCGAGCTGTTCCGTATTGCGTGCGCGAAAATAATTGCCGCCGGTTTCTGTGGCAATTTTAGTGAGTGTGTCTTCATCTAAATCGCTGGATGGGTTGACAGTTTGTACGCCAAAGAATGTGCGTCGTGTCATCTCATCGGCACCGATTCCCACGGTGTAGATTTTAATCCCCATAGATTTTGCAATTTCTGCGCCTTGCAGTGGTGATAGTGCGCCCGTGGTGTTCGCGCCATCGGTCAGCAAAATCATCACGCATTTTTTTTGTTTGTGATCTTCCAAACGTTTGGCAGAGAGGGCAAGCGCATCGCCAATGGCTGTTTGTTCGCCCGCAAAACCCAGTTGCGCTTCCTGTAATTGCTGCATTAGCGTGGCGTGGTCAAATGTCAGCGGCGTCTG
This sequence comes from uncultured Pseudomonadales bacterium, assembly GCA_964534675.1. Lineage (GTDB taxonomy): Bacteria > Pseudomonadota > Gammaproteobacteria > Pseudomonadales > UBA7239 > UBA7239. The sequence goes on from CAZHQZ010000069.1 coordinate 2,061, forward strand.
TAAATAGGCTTTGCTGCCAAATAAAACCAGACCGAGCCGATCGCCTTCGCGCCGCTGCACAAAATCGCCCACTACTTTTTTGATGGCATCAATCCGCTGTGCGGGCGCGCCGTTGATATCCATGTCTTCGGTTTGCATGCTGGGCGAAAGATCCACCACCAAGAGCATGTCACGACCAGAAGTGGGAATGCTTACTGGTTCGCCTATCCACTGTGGTCGCGTAGCTGCCAGCACTAACAATATCCACGTTAACCACAGCCACCACGGCGTGCTTTCTACTTTTGTCAGGGGGCTATGTTGTACTTGAGCTGTACTGAGCAGCGTGTCTATTGCAGGAAAAAACAATGCGGCTTGTTGGCGCGGTGCGCTGGCTTTTACTAACCGTTGAATAAAAAAAGGCAATGGCAATAAGCACAGCAGCCACGGCCAATGCAGGGTAAAAGTGCTGTTGTCTAATTGAAAAAAATGTAGCCACTCAGCAAACATCTTATCGCTCCACAGGAGGTAAGGTTTTTAGCCAAGCCTGCGCTTGTGCTATCAGTGTTTGCATTGCTGTATCAGAAGGTGGTGTGCCGCTGTAAAGATTGTTGTTGAGCAATGCACAACTCGCATCATCCAAAATAATTGGTGTGTTTTTTTTGCGTGAGTGTTTGTTGTATTCGTTGCGAGAGAATTGAATCAATAGTTGCCAGCTTGCTGTGCCAGCGCGTTCTCTGCCCCAAGCACACACGGCAGCGCGACGTAAAATTTCAGCCAGCAGCGGTAATTGCTGTGCTGTGGGGAGTGTGGTTAGCACATCAATCAGTTGTGCAGCTTCGCGTTGATAGGCGGTGTTGCGAAAGTGAATCCGGCGTTTCCAGAAAAAAATCAATAAGCCAATGATGCTTAGCAAGAGCAGGGTTGCCAGAATCCACCAGCCAAGTGCGGGTGGCCACCACACGATAGGCGCGGGAGCAATGAGTGGTTTTAGATTGGCTAATGCATCATTGTTCATTAGCGACACGCAGCGGTTTGTGTGGTGAAAAAAACTGTCGCAGTGCAGAAAAAATATTTTCGTGCGTTTGCAGTGTGAGTAGAGGTATTTTTAGTGTGCGCATGGCTTTGTCGAGCGTGCTGTGCTGCGCTTGGCGCAGTTGTTGGTAATGAGCGAGCAGTTTTCTATCCAGAGTATCCAAAGACACTTTTTGCAGCCCTGAACGAAAGCTAACCAAACCAATAGCGGGCAGTTGTGCTTCCAGTGCATCGTGAACGTGGATGGAAAAACATTGGCAGTGGCGCACTACCGGATGCAGTGCTTGCTGGCACTCGCTATTCCAATCATGAAAATCACTGAGCATGATGATGCAAGACCCAGGGCGCACCAAGGCGCGCAGTTGTTGCATGGCTTGCTGCCAGTGTGTCGGCGATGTTGGTGTTGCGTGACTGCTTTGCTGTGTATCCAGCGCAATGATGTGTCGAAACAGTTGCAGTAAAGTGTGGCGACTGCGTTGCGGTTTGATGTCGATAATGTTGTTGTCGCTGATGAGTAGTGCACCAATGCGATCGCCCGCTGCAATAGCGGCCCACGCCAATAATGCAGCCGCATTCGCCGCTAATACCGATTTAAAACAGCGCCGCGAGCCAAAGTGCATGTTGCTACGCAAATCCAACACCAATATCACAGGGCGTTCTTTTTCTTCGTGAAAAACTTTGGTGTGCATTTTTCCGGTGCGCGCAGTCACGCGCCAATCAATGGTGCGTACATCATCGCCCGCTTGATACAAACGCACTTCATCAAAATCAACGCCGCGCCCACGCAGTGCTGAGCGCCGATTGCCAGTTAGTTGTGAGCTGTTGCTGCGGTTTTCTAAGGGGATAAAAGGTGCAGCTAAACGCCAGCGCAGCAAATCGCGCAGTAAAACGCGTGTGCCTTGTGGCTCTAGTGAGATCGTGCTCACACGACAGGCACCAATGCCAGCAGGCGTTGTATCAAACTGTCAACGCTGTGACCTTCCGCTTCTGCTTCAAAGCTGGGAATGATGCGGTGGCGCAATACATCGGGAGCTAATGTTTTGACATCGTCTGGCGTTACAAAATCGCGACCCGCCAACCAAGCGCGTGCGCGGGCACAGCGATCCAGCGCAATCGTGGCACGCGGGCTGGCACCGTATTCAATTAAACGTTGTAGCGATGCGTCGTATTTTTCTGGTGTGCGTGTGGCTAATACAATTTGCACTAAATATTCTTCCACGCTGTCTGCCATGTGTATGTTGAGCGCCGCTTTGCGTGCGATCAGTAAATCTGCTTCGCTCAATGGGTTGAGTGCAGTGTGGCTGCTGTTCTGTTTCGCTTCATTGCGTGCGAGTTGCAGAATGGATTTTTCTGTTTCTGCATTGGGATAATGAACGCTGACGTGCATTAAAAAGCGATCCAGTTGCGCTTCCGGCAGCGGATAAGTGCCTTCTTGTTCGATGGGGTTTTGTGTCGCCATCACCAAAAAAACTGGCGACAGAGAATACGTTTGATTGCCCACACTCACTTGCCGTTCCGCCATCGCTTCCAGCAGCGCTGCTTGCACTTTTGCGGGCGCGCGATTGATTTCATCCGCTAACACTAAGTTGTGAAATATCGGCCCGTTGCGAAATTCAAAGCGCGCTTCTTCCGGGCGATAAATATCGCTGCCCGTAATATCGGAAGGCAATAAATCCGGCGTGAACTGAATGCGCTGAAAACTTCCGGCGAGCACACCCGCCAATTCGCGTATCGCTTTAGTTTTCGCCAAGCCGGGTGCGCCTTCTACCAACAAATGACCGTCGGCGAGCAGGGCGATCATCAAACGCTCAACCAGCGCCGATTGACCGAGGATGCGCGTCTCCAGCCACTGCCTGCGTTCGATGAATTGTTGTTGCATGGAATCAGACATAACAACCTCACTGCGGTGTCTGGAATGGAGTGCTCAAAAGACCGAGGTGTTGTGAACAAGTTCCCATTAATCGCTACCCCATGTGGGGGGTTAATAGTGTAAACGGTTCAAATGAGACGATAAACGGCATGGAGCGCGTCACGCTAAATATGAGAACATCGTCACGAAATTGGGTCTGTTTCACAAAAATTTGAGGTTCCCCCTTATGAGCACCGTATCGCTGCGCACTCTGCTTGCCGCCACTCGGTCACTTTTCTTGCTCTGTGCCCTGAGTTTGGTGTCTGTGCACGTCATGGCTGCCGATGTAGACGGCGATGGTATGGATGATGCGTGGGAGACGGCGAATGGCTTGAACCCTGCCGACCCTAATGACGATTTATTAGATCCAGATGGTGATGGTTGGCTAAATTGGCAGGAATTTGAAGGCGGCACAGATCCGCAAGCAGTGAACTCTAAACCGGGCAAAGTAGTGGCGTATTTTGCAAATACAGCTTATGTAGATGCCGCTCCTAACGAAGAACTGGATAACTTGCGCGATGCAATTTCTACAGCAGGTTACACCGCAAGTAATTTTACGGATTTTTCAGCAGCAGGATTAACAACTGCATTAGCGAGTAAGAAGATTCTAGTAGTACCAGAGCTGACGGATGCAGGCAACAATGGCAGAAACTGGTATGCCGATTTAACGCCTGCCGCCCGCCAAGTTATTGTTGACTTTGTTAATAATGGAGGCGGTATTTATGTTGCTGGTGAGCGCAATGGAAATGATTTAATCCTGCTGAATGGCTTGTTTGGCTATTCATTAGTGCAAGCAGGAACGCGAACCAGCGGAACAGCATTATTAGATGCAACAGCTGCATCTGGAACTTCGCTGGCATCAGGACCAACACCTTTAGATACCCCGAGCCGCACGGCATTTGTAACCCGATCTTCTCTGCCTACAGGTGCAAAAGCTTTTTATTATCGTAATGGCTATAACAGTTGGGTAACCACTTTTGGTCTGAGCAGTGGCTCCGGCAAGGTATTTTATAACGGTTACGATTTTTATGATGACGGCGGTGGTAGCCCTAATGCCGATCAACGAGCAATGATCGATAAGGCATTTTTCTACCAAGAAGATGACACGGATGGCGATGGCATGCCAGACGCGTACGAAGATGCAAACGGTCTTGATAAAAACAATGCAGCAGATGCATTAACGGATCTGGATGGCGATGGCGTAATCAACCTACAAGAATATTTGTATACATCCGATCCAAACGATACAGATTCGGATAATGATAGCTTGAGTGACTATCAAGAAATTTTTGTTCGCAGAACCAATCCTGTTGCTGCGGATACCGATGGCGATGGCTTGTCTGATGGCTATGAGGTCAATACCAGTCTCACCAACCCCAAAGTGGCAGACACAGACACCGATACCGTTGTAGATGGTTCGGATAACTGTCCTTTAAATTCAAATACCACACAAATTGACACAGATGGCGACGGTCAGGGTGATGCCTGTGATACCGACGATGACAACGACACCGTTGCCGATGGCAGCGATAACTGTCCGTTGGTTGCCAACAGCGCTCAAACTGATTCGGACAGTGATGGTCAGGGTAATGCCTGCGACACCGACGACGATAACGACACGGTGCTGGATGTCACGGATAACTGCCCATTAGTGGCAAATACTAGCCAGACCGACAGTGACAGTGATGGCATTGGTAACGCCTGTGATAGCAATACCGATACTGATGGTGATGGTATTGATGACGGGGCGGATAACTGCCCAACTATTGCTAACAGCACACAAGAAGATGCCGATAGTGATGGTGTGGGTGATGTCTGTGACACGGATCGCGATGGTGACGGCGTACTAAATGTTGCGGATAACTGCCCAACCACCGCTAATAGCACGCAAGTAGATGCCGATAGCGATGGTGTGGGCGATGCCTGTGATACCGACATAGACGGCGACGGCGTGCTGAATCCGGTCGATAACTGTCCAGCGGTCGCGAATCCAACACAGGCAGATTTGGATGGTGACGGCCAAGGCAATGCCTGCGACAGTGACGACGATAATGACACCGTAGGGGATACTACCGACAACTGTCCATTGGTAGCGAATACGGATCAGACTGACACTGACAGCGATGGTGTCGGCAACGCTTGTGACAGCAACACTGACACAGACGGTGACGGCATTGATGACGGTGCAGATAACTGCCCAACCGTCTCCAACGTGTCGCAAACGGATACAGACAGTGATGGCACGGGCGATGCCTGCGACACGGATGACGACAATGACACCGTTGCTGACGGCAGCGACAACTGCCCGTTGGTTTCGAATACTTCACAAACGGATACCGATAGCGATGGCACGGGCGATGCCTGTGACACCGATGATGACAACGACACTGTGGCCGACGGCAGCGATAACTGCCCGCTGGTTTCGAATACCTCGCAAACGGACACCGACAGTGATGGCATCGGTGATGCCTGCGATACGGATACAGATGGTGACGGTATTGCCAACGGCTCTGACA
>CAZHQZ010000070.1:0-7254 GCA_964534675.1 uncultured Pseudomonadales bacterium
GCCGCATAGCATTATTACTCTCTTGGCAGATGGTAAGACGCATTCAGGTGTCGAGCTGGGTAAATCGCTCGGCATTACTAGAGCGGCAGTTGGCAAACAAATTACCAAACTAAAAGAAATGGGATTTCAAATTGCCTGCATCAAGGGAGTTGGCTATCAATTGTTGATGCCTTTTGAGCGCTTGGACACTGCTCAAATTAACACTGATTTGAATGAGCGTGCTTTGGGTTTTGTACCCAATGTTGAAGTTGTGTGGTCTCTGGCATCGACGAATGATTATCTGATGTCAAAAATTAAAACTGGGCACATCGCATCATCAGGTTTTGCATGCTTGGCTGAACATCAAAGCTCAGGAAGAGGGCGCCGGGGAAAAACGTGGATCAGCCCTCTGGGCGCTGGTTTGTATTGGTCGCTGGTTTGGCGTTTTGAGCAAGGGGCAGAGTCGCTGGAAGGTTTAAGTTTGTCTGTGGCGCTAGCAATTGTAGAAGTACTTGAGCGAGAGTGCTTGGTAAAAAATTCTAAAATCAAATGGCCAAATGATATTTTTCTGGATGATAAAAAACTGGGTGGAATATTGATTGATGTGATGGGCGAAGCGGGTGGGCCGTGCTGGGCTGTTATCGGTGTGGGTTTAAATGTTTACAGTGCAGAGTCCGCTATGCAAAGCGTCGATCAGTCTTGGGTAGATCTGTCTGCGAGTGCTGGCACTGAAATTTCAAGAAACCGATTAGCTGCTTCTTTGATTGAGAGCGTTATCAAAAAAGTGCGCGCACATGAGCGTGATGGATTCCAAGTTTCTGCAAGAGAATGGAGTAAATACGACGCTTTTTTGGGAGAAAATGTCGTGGTTAAAATGGGCGACAGCGATTTTTTTTCTGGTGTTTCTCAGGGGATATCAAAAACTGGCGGTTTGATTGTTGATGCTCAAGGAGTGCGTAAAGTGATTAAATCGGGTGAGGTGAGCTTGCGTCGTGCTTGATAATGTATTGGAACTGGATATTGGTAATTCAAGAATTAAGTGGAGAACTCTGGCGGGAGTATGCGGTGTTGTTTCGCATAATGGGTCGGCTATATTTTTTGAAAAAGATTTCGGTGCGTTAAGTAGAATTAAAATTGCCAGTGTTGCCAGTAATGATATTAAGTCGCAAGTGTCTCGCGCATTAGAAAAAAAATATCAGATTAGATCGGAGTTTGCTATTTCGCAATTGAATTGTGCGGGGCTTGTAAATAAATATGAAAATCCAAATTCCTTGGGAGTTGATCGCTGGCTGGCCTGTCTTGCTGCTTGGATGGAGTCAGGCAAAAAAGCTGTACTAGTTGTGGATGCTGGCAGTGCAATCACTATTGATACAGTGAATGAGCAGTCGGAATTTGTGGGTGGCTATATTATCCCTGGGTTGGAAATGATGCAGGCAGCATTGGTGGGCGATACGGGGCAGATCGTGTGCGACATTGCAGCGCGGTTTCGAAGGGATTGCGACTTGCTTCCTCTTAGCACGCAAGAAGCTGTGCAGCGCGGCGCGTGTTTTGCTGCGTTGGCTACCGTTGAGCGCGCCGTTCGCTTGTTTCTACAGCGGTGGCCGAATGGTCAAGTGTTTTTTACTGGCGGAGCTGGGTTGGAGTTGGCTCGTGCTGTGGCGATGGAGGAAACGTATCGACCGGATTTGGTGTTGGATGGCTTGGCTATTGCGCTGCCATAGCCTGTGATAGTGTGCTAAGCGGATAGGTAAATGTGAGGACTGGCTGTGCGTTGGACTGTAATCGGGTTGTTTTTATTGAATATTGTGTTTGCTGTTTGGGGTTGGTTGGGATACAGCTATTCACGCAATGTGGAATCTTTGAGTGGCGCAGAGGCGGTATCTAGCGCAAAGAATATGCCGGGTGCCAAATTGGTTTTGTTACGTGAGCAGGTAGCTGCGACCGCTGTTGCGCCAACGCCAGAAGTGGTTGCACAACCGGCTTCGCCGTTGCCGAATACCGCAGAACAGGCGGCGGCTGATATCCCATTGTGTACTTTGCTCGGGCCGCTTTTGCAGCCTGGCGACGCAAAGGCGTTGTTGGCGCGGCTTGGTGCGCTACAAATTCAGGCAAAGTATGTGTCCTTGCGAGTGGATGGAAATCCAGACTATTGGGTCTACTTAAGCCCTGAGCCCACCAAAGACTTAGCCATTGCCAAGTTGAGGGAGTTGCAAGGCAAAAAAATAGACAGCTTCTTGATTCCCCAAGGAGATTTGGCAAACGGTATTTCGTTAGGGATATTTGATAGTCAGGAAAACGCTGAAAAACACCGCCAAGCCATCGTGCAAATGGGATATAACGCGCTGCTAAAAACCAATCCCCGCACTTATCTTGAAAATTGGGTCGCTATTTACCCCGACCAAGTGGCCGGCTTTAGTCAGGAACTCTATGGCCAGTTGCACGCAGAAAATCCGAAGCTGGATTTGCGCAAGGATGAGTGTCGCAAGGTTGCTTCCACAATAGACATTCAATAGAATGCCGCGCTCTGTAATTGGGTGCCGAGAATAATTACAGAAAATGCTGGCGTAGCTCAGTCGGTAGAGCAGCTGACTTGTAATCAGCCGGTCGGGGGTTCGACTCCTCTCGCCAGCTCCATTTTCACTAAATTTAGCAAGGTATTCATTGACAAGTATTGAGGGCGTCAGGAAAATGGCCGACCCTTTTTCGGAGAGGTTCCCGAGCGGCCAAAGGGATCAGACTGTAAATCTGACGCGAAAGCTTCGCTGGTTCGAATCCAGCCCTCTCCACCAGATTAGGCCGCTGTAAGGTGGTTGGGTAATAAAGTTTGGCGGGCATAGTTCAGTGGTAGAACCTCAGCCTTCCAAGCTGATGATGCGGGTTCGATTCCCGCTGCCCGCTCCAGATAGTTGAATTGAATGAGCTTAGGGGTTGCGGCTCATATAGCTCAGTTGGTAGAGCACTTCCTTGGTAAGGAAGAGGTCACCGGTTCAAATCCGGTTATGAGCTCCATTTCTACATAGCTCAATTGGGTTTGTGTATTAAAGGCAAGTGTTTAAACGAGGAAAACGGCAATGGCAAAGGCAGCATTTGAGCGTAAGAAACCGCACGTAAACGTTGGCACGATTGGCCACGTTGACCACGGCAAAACCACGTTGACCGCAGCGCTGACAATTGTGTGCGCGGAAGTGTGGGGCGGCGAGAAAAAAGCGTACGACCAGATCGACGCGGCGCCAGAAGAAAAAGCGCGCGGTATTACCATCAACACCGCGCATGTGGAATACGAGTCTGCTGAGCGTCACTACGCACACGTGGACTGCCCTGGACACGCTGACTATGTAAAAAACATGATTACCGGTGCTGCCCAGATGGACGGCGCGATTCTGGTGTGTTCGGCCGCTGACGGTCCAATGCCGCAAACCCGCGAGCACATCCTGTTGTCACGTCAGGTGGGTGTGCCTTACATCGTGGTATTCCTGAACAAAGCCGACATGGTGGATGACGCCGAACTGTTGGAGCTAGTTGAGATGGAAGTGCGTGAACTGCTGAGCCAGTACAACTTCCCGGGCGACGACACCCCGATCATCATCGGCTCTGCACTGATGGCGGTTGAAGGCAAAGACGACAACGGCTACGGCACTTCAGCTGTGAAGAAATTGGTAGAGACATTGGATACTTATATCCCGATGCCAGAGCGCGCGATCGACAAACCGTTCCTGATGCCAATCGAAGACGTATTCTCTATCGCCGGTCGCGGCACGGTAGTAACTGGCCGTGTAGAGCGTGGCATTGTGAAAACAGGCGACGAGATCGAGATCGTCGGTATCAAAGCCACCACCAAAACCACCGTTACCGGTGTTGAAATGTTCCGCAAACTGCTCGACGAAGGTCGCGCGGGTGAAAACATCGGCGCCCTGTTGCGCGGCACCAAGCGTGAAGACGTAGAGCGTGGTCAAGTATTGGCCAAGCCCGGCAGCATCAAGCCGCACACCAAGTTTGAATCAGAAATCTATGTGTTGTCGAAAGAAGAAGGTGGACGTCACACGCCATTCTTCAAAGGTTATCGTCCACAGTTCTATTTCCGTACCACCGACGTGACTGGTGAAATCCAGTTGGCTGAAGGTGTAGAAATGGTTATGCCTGGCGACAACGTGCAGATGACCGTTACTTTGATCGCGCCGATTGCAATGGAAGACGGCTTGCGCTTTGCGATTCGCGAAGGCGGTCGTACCGTTGGTGCGGGTGTTGTTGCAAAAATTATTGAATAATTTTTTGTAAGCGATTAAAAAAACCCTGTCAGAAGTGGCAGGGTTTTTTTTTGAGAAAAACAAAATTATTGGGACTGGATGAATGAAAACTGACAACAAAGTCGCCGATCACATTCCCATCAGTGAACACGCAAAAGCGCGTGCAATTCGACTGTTTTATCAATTGCTGACACTTATGCCTTTGTCTGTCATACAGCAAGTTGGCGCGATGTTGGGCAGGCTGGTGTGGCTCGCCCGCTCTCGTATGGCTAAGACAACAGTAGCAAATTTGCGTTTGTGCTTTCCAGAAATGTCGACAACAGAAATTAACGCACTGGCTCAGAGAAGTTTGATAGAGACGGGCAAAACTATTGTTGAGACGGGAGTGTGTTGGAATTGGTCGTTAGAAAAATGTCGATCCGTCATTCATGAAATTGAAGGAGAGTCATTGTTTGCGCAGTGCTGCGCTAGCGAGCGCGGCCTCATTCTATTGATGCCGCATTTGAGTACTTGGGAAATACTGCATCCCATTTTGACAGCGCATACCCATTTCACCGCCATGTACAAGCCGCCCAAAATTCGCCCGTTGGATAGTTGGATGCAGGCTGTGCGCAATCGCGCTAGTGCCACGATGGTGCCGGCAAATCGCAAAGGCGTCAGTGAGCTGATGAAAACCTTGAAGGCAGGTGGCTGTATTGTGGTCTTGCCCGATCAAGAGCCTGAGCGTGAAAGCGGCGCTTTTGCACCGTTCTTTGGCGTTGAAACACTCACCATGACCTTGGTGCACGGCTTAGCGACTAAAACAGGTGCACAACTGCTGGAAGTGAATGCCAAACGGCTGCCGCAAGGCGCAGGTTTTGATGTGGTGTTTCGCGATGCCAATGCAGTCAACACAGAAGATGCTCGCGCCTCGCTAACAGCCATGAATGCGGTGATTGAAAGCGCGGTGCGTGAAATTCCGGCGCAGTATCAATGGGAGTACAAACGCTTCAAGCGCCGCCCAGAAGGCAAGGCAAATTTTTATTGATTAGCTAAGTTATAAAATGAGAATAAGTTAACAAATACAAATAGATAGCTGATGTTGCTGCCGAGCTTGGGGTTTGCCCCTCGCCCTCCCTCTGGTAACATGCAGCGGCAATTTACACATCCGTATTCCAGCAGTTTGCAGCGGTATCCGTTTCAATGATTCGTCAACGTACTCTCAAGAACACCATTCGCGCCACGGGCGTTGGCTTGCACACTGGCGACAAAATTTATTTGACGCTCAAACCCGCGCCTGCCGACACCGGCATTGTATTTCGCCGTGTGGATTTAAACCCACCTGTTGAAATTGCGGCGCGTGCAGAAAATGTGGGCGATACCACTCTGTCCACGACGCTGATGAAGGGCGATGTGCGCGTCTCTACCGTCGAACATTTGCTGTCGGCGATGGCGGGTTTGGGTATCGACAATGTCTATGTTGAATTAACTGCGCCAGAAGTGCCTATCATGGATGGCAGCGCAGGCCCGTTTGTTTTTCTGCTGCAATCGGCGGGTATCGACGAGCAAGATGCGCCCAAACGCTTTATTCGCATTAAAAACAAAGTGGAAGTAAGTGCGGGTGATAAACACGCCAGTTTTGAACCTTTCGAAGGCTTTAAAGTGTCTTTTTCGATCGAGTTTAATCACCCCGCCTTTGATGGTCGCGATTTAACCGCAGAGATTGATTTCTCCAGCACATCGTTTGTAAAAGACGTCAGTCGTGCGCGCACTTTTGGTTTTATGCATGAAATTGAATATCTGCGCGGACAGGGTTTGGCGCAGGGTGGCAGCGTGGATAACGCCATCGTGATTGATGAAAGCGGCGTCTTAAATGAAGACGGTTTGCGTTATGACGATGAGTTTGTGAAGCACAAAGTATTGGATGCGATTGGCGATTTGTATTTGTTGGGCAATAGTTTGATTGGTGAATTCAAAGCGCATAAGTCAGGTCACGCGTTGAACAATCAATTGTTGCGCAAGCTGATAGAACAGCGCGATGCGTGGGAAGTGGTGACATTTGAAGACGATGACGCATCGGCTCCTATTTCGTATATCAAACCCGTTCTCGCCGGCTGATTTTGTGAGCTGCGTATGAGCGATACGCTGCCAATTACCTTAGCCATGACCGGTGCATCAGGTGCCGCTTACGGTTTGCGTTTGTTGGAGTGTTTATTAAAAGCGCAACGCCGCGTGTATTTCATGATTTCCGATGCCGCGCGCACCGTAGTAAAAATGGAAATGGGTATTGAACTGCCTGCGCATGTTTTGGCACTAGAACAGTTTTTGACCGAGCGTTTTTCGGCAAAAGAAAAACAACTGACTGTGTTTGGCAGCATGGATTGGCTGGCACCGCCAGCGTCTGGCACGGGCGGTAAAATTCCGATGGTAATTTGCCCTGCCTCCGGCGGCGTAATTTCTGCGATTGCCACAGGCGCCAGCACTAATTTAGTACAGCGTGCTGCGGACGTGGCGATCAAAGAAAAGCGTCCGCTGATTATTGTGCCGCGCGAAATGCCAGCATCAGCCATTCATTTAGAAAATCAACTTAAGTTGGCGAAACTTGGTGCGACAATCATGCCGGCCAGCCCTGGGTTTTATCAGAACCCACGTTCGTTAGAAGACATTATTGATTTTGTGGTGGCGCGCATTCTCGACCAGTTGGATATCCCGCATCAATTGTTGCCGCGTTGGGGGCAAACTTCCTGATGGCAGAGAGAGCCATGGAGCAAGTGCGCCACCGTCTGCAAATCATTTTATTGCGCCATTGGGCGCTATTTTTTTTCTTGCTGAGCGCCTGTTTAGCAACGCTCACTTCAAAAGATTTACGCCTCAGCATCAATGCCCAATTGCCGCTGTTAGCGGGTTTGTTTCTGTATATTTTATTGGTGGATGTCATCAATACGCCGCAAAAAATGCGTGTAGTGACAGTGGGGTTTGCGCTGCTGATGCTGGTACAAGTAATGATTTCATTGCGCAATCTGCTGTTGGCCGTAGCAGAAAAACCGCTGGA
>CAZHQZ010000071.1:0-7238 GCA_964534675.1 uncultured Pseudomonadales bacterium
GTGACAGGTTGCGGCAGCCAAGCGTGAAAATAGTAGTGCCGCCAAGCACTCACTAAAGTCGCCGAGAGTGCGGTAGAAAGCAGGGCGGTGAACCAAGCGCGATGATGGACAGCTTTAAAAGACCAGCGCAGCAAGCATTGCAGTGGCCATATCGCAATAACAAAACATAACAACACGATAAACGCTTCTGGTCTGTTCAAGACGGCGGCTGTGCAACACAGTGCAAGCAGTGTGTAATGTTTTTTTATGGTTTTTTCTGTCGTGCACAGAAAAAGAATCGCGGTAAATAAAAAAGCAGCGCTGAGTGTTTCCATGCCGCTGCTAGACCAAAAAATCACCGGGCTGGAGGATGCCAATAACACGGTGGCTGCGGCGTGCGCCTTTCTATTTTGCAGTGTTGCAGCAAAGACCCACAGTGTTAATACGCCAGACAGCAGCGACAGCGCCCAAGACAGAGTGGGCAGAGCAAAAAACGGCAGCAATGTTTTTGTGGCAGCTAATAAGACGGAATAAAACAGTGTGGATGATTGCTCAACGTGCTCGCCGTTGTAGTTGAGAATGCTGCCGTGCTCGGCGAGTGAGTGGGCGGGCCAGTAAGTAAAAAAAGCGTCGTCGCGCGCCGTATTGCCATACAAAAATAAGCACTGTGCCAATAGCAAAATAATGGCCAAAATCAAGCAGATTTTTTGATGTTTTTGCCATGTGTTGAATAAATGCTGCATGCTGCTGTTTACGCTTTCAAGGTAGTGACCGGTGTTTTGCGTTTAGGGAAACAGTGCTGGCAGATCAAGCAGCGTGTGCCATCACAGCCGCGTGCGGAGCAGTGTTCGCGGCCATAGTAGATGATTTGTAAGTGCAGTACGTTCCACTTGTCGCGCGGGAAAAGTTTTTTGAGATCGCTCTCGGTTTGCGTCACGCTGCGGCCATTGCTGAGTTTCCAGCGTTGTGCGAGGCGGTGGATGTGTGTGTCTACCGGAAAGGCCGGCACGCCAAACGCTTGCGCCATCACCACGCTGGCGGTTTTATGTCCCACGCCCGGCAGTTTTTCTAAATCAGCAAAATTGTCTGGCACGTTTCCGTGGTGTTCATTGATGAGTATTTCAGACAGGCCGCGTATGGCTTTGGCTTTTTGTGGCGATAGACCACAGGGCTTGATAATTTTTTCAATATCCGTCACCGATTGTTGCGCCATATCGCGAGGGTTATCAGCCAGTTGCCACAGTGCGGGAGTAACTTTGTTAACGCGCTCATCCGTGCATTGCGCCGACAGCAAAACAGCTATCAGTAAAGTGTAGGCATCGGTGTGGGCGAGTGGAATGGGTGGGTTGGGATATAGCTCGGCTAATTTGTCAGCAATCCATGCGGCGCGTTCTTTTTTTAGCATGATTTATCGCTCAGCCAAAAAGTCGCGAATACGTTGTGCAGCTTCTACACATTCTGCCAAGGTCGCCACCAGTGCCATACGCACAAAGCCTGCACCGGGGTTGTGCCCATTGATTTCACGCGACAAATAGCTGCCGGGCAGTACGGTGATATTTTTCTCGGCAAATAATTGCTGTGCAAATTGGGTGTCGCTGCCTTTGACATCAGCCCAGAGATAAAAACCAGCGTCCGGTTTGGCTACGGAGATTTTTTTGGCAGCGATTGCTGGCGCGAGAATTTCCAGTACAGCAGAAAACTTTTCTGCATATATGCGGCGATTTTCAATCACATGCGTTTCATCTTGCCATGCGGCAATGCTGGCGTGTTGATGTTGCAGAGGCATGGCGCAGCCGTGATAAGTGCGATATAGCAGAAACTTCTCAAGAATGTTTGCATCACCTGCCACAAAACCGGCGCGCAAGCCGGGGAGGTTGGAGCGTTTTGACAGCGAGTGAAAAACTACGCAGTGGCGATAATCATTTAGCCCCATCGCGCTGGCGGCTTGCAGCAATCCGGGTGGTGGCGCTTGTTCATCAAAATACAATTCTGAGTAGCACTCATCGCTGGCGATAACAAAATCGTGTTTTTCTGCCAGAGCGATTAATTGTTGCAGTTGCTTAATGCTCATCACGCTGCCGGTGGGGTTTCCTGGCGAGCAAATAAATAACAGTTGGCAGCGCTGCCACACGGCATCTGGCACGCTGGCAAAATCGGGGATGAAATGATTTTCTGCAGTGCAAGGCAAAAAATAAGGCTCTGCTCCTGCGAGTAGAGCTGCACCTTCATAAATTTGATAAAACGGATTAGGTGAAATAACCAGCGGCTTATTTTTGCTATCAACAACAGCTTGCGCAAAAGAAAACAATGCTTCGCGCGTGCCATTGACGGGCAATACCTGTGTCTCTGCATCGAGCGGCGTATTGAGTAAAAAGCGCTGATTGCACCACTGTGCAATTGCTGTGCGCAATGCGGGAATGCCCTTGGTGGTGGGGTAGTTGCTGAGGCCATGCATGTGCGCCAACAGAGTTTGCACAACGTGCGCAGGCGCAGGGTGTTGTGGCTCACCAATGGAGAGTGCAATGTGCGACAGTTCGGCGGGCGGCGTGATGCCAGCCTTTAATTGCGCCAATTTTTCAAACGGGTAGGGCTGTAAAGTATTGAGCAGTGAGTTCATGGTTGGTGGTGTGCTTACATAGCTGGCGCGGATGTTTTGGCAACTTGCTGGTCAAGTTGTTCGCATAAAGTGGATTGCAAGGTTGCGCAGAAATCGGGATCAGACAGCGCGTTGCCTTCTTGATCGGTAATAAAAAATATATCTTCCACGCGCTCGCCCAATGTGGCGATCCTGGCGTTGTTTAAGCGAATGCCAAACTCCACAAACACACGCGCAATACGGGCCAGCAGCCCTGGCCTGTCAGGTGAAATTACTTCCAGCATGGTGGTGCCGCTGCGAATGTCGTTGGCCATGCTGGTGCGTGTGGGCATGGTGAAATGTTTTAACTCGCGCGCTGTGCGGCGTTGAGCAATGGATGGGAAGTTGTCGATGTTGTGGGCCAATTCGTCATGCAGAGTTTGCCAGATTTGTGTGCGGCGCTCGTCGTCATTGCCTATTGGTTCTAAGTTTTCATTCAATACAAAATAAGTATCGTTGGTAAAGCCGCCGCTAGAACTGTAGAGGCGCGCATCTTGAATGTTGAGATTGAGCTGATCGAGCAGCGTAACCACCGCAGCAAAGGCGTGATTGTGCGCGCGCATACGCACGAAAATCTGTGTAGCGCCTTCAAACGTGCTCTGTTGTGAATCGCGAATAAGAATAAGCGGCTCATCGGGATTGGCGTGGTGCGCAATAGCCTCGGTGTGCCATTCAATATCCGTTACGCTTTCACGCAAAAAATAATCTTCGCTGCGCCCTTCCCACAGTCGCCGTACTTCTTTATCAGAAAAACCTTTTTGTGCGAGATGTTGCAGGGCTTGCTGTTGCGTTTCTTCTATCCACTCATTTTTATCGACAGTATTTTCCAAGCCGCGCCGCAACATGCGTTTGGTTTCTGTGTAAAGCTGACGAATGAGCTGCGCTTTCCAACTGGTCCATAACGTGGGATTGGTGGCGTTAACGTCGGCAACAGTGAGCATCAGCAAGTAATCGAGATGCACTTGGTCGCCAACTTTCAGTGCAAATTCGCGAATGATGTCTGGGTCTGAAATGTCTTGCCGTTGGATCGTGCTGGTCATTACCAAATGATTTTCAACCAGCCAGGCAACGAGGTTGGTGTCGCGTTTGCTGAGGTGATGGCGTTCACAGAATGCTCTGGCATCCACTGCGCCCAATTGTGAGTGATCGCCGCCGCGCCCTTTGCCGATGTCGTGATAAAGACCGGCAATATAGAGCAATTCAATTTTGGGCAGCTTGCGAATCAACTGCGCAATGAGGGGGAATTTCTCTTCAGAATCGGCATACCAGAAGCGCCGCATGTTTTTAACACAGGCGAGGGTGTGCGCATCCACAGTGTAAATATGAAAGAGGTCGTACTGCATTTGACCGACAATTTCACCAAACTCCGGCAGATAGCGACCGAGTATGCCGTAGCGTTTCATGCGCAGCAGTTGTGTCACTAAGTTGCTGGAGGTGCGCATCAACTCCATAAACAGCGAGGTGTTGCAAATATCCGTGCGAAAGTTTTCGTCGATGAGATGGCGATTTTCGCGAATCATGCGAATGGTAGAGGCGCGCACGCCTTTGATATGCGGGTGTTGCCCCATCAATACAAAAATTTCCAACAGCGCGGAGGGAGACTGTTGAAAAACGGTGTCTGACTTTACTTCGATGTAGTCGTTATAGGTTCTAAAACGACGGTTGATTTCAACAATGTCGGCAATATTGTCATCGTCGGATAACGATTCATCGAGAAAGTTGAGCAATACATCGTTCAGCTCGCGCAGTGCGGTGGCGGCGCGGTAGTACTGTTTCATAAATTGTTCAACGGCTAAACTTTTTTCACTGTCGCGATAGCCAAAGCTGCTGGCCAGTGCGCGTTGATAATCAAAAGATAGGCGTTCTTCAGGGCGACCGGCCAGCAAGTGCAAGCCGTAGCGGATGCGCCACAGAGTGTCTTCACCTTTGCGCAAAATATTGAATTCGTTTTCTGTCAGAAATCCAACTTTTACCAAGTCGATCACTTTTTCTACAGCGAAGTGTCGCTTGGCAACCCAGAGGATAGTTTGGATGTCGCGCAAACCGCCAGGAGCATTTTTGATGTTGGGTTCTAAGTTGTATTCGGTGTTGTTGTGTTTTTCGTGACGCTCGCGCTGCTCTTGCCATTTGGCGTAGAAGAACTCGCGGCTGGGCCAGATATTGTTGGTATCCAGCGTTTTGCGCAGCGCTTTGCGTTGTGTTGGATTGCCTGCGAGTGTGCGCGATTCCAGTAAATTGGTGGCGACGGTGATGTCATCAATAGCCGCTTGCACGCACTCATCAAAGGTGCGCACGCTATGACCGACATGGAGATTGATGTCCCACAAAAACGTAATGAAGTCTTCAATGCGGCTGCGTGTTTCTTCGTCGGGTTCAGCCGGCAGGAGAATCAATACATCAATATCGGAGTAGGGGTGCAACTCCATGCGGCCGTAGCCGCCCACGGCAATGAGTGAGCCGACATCACCGATAGCAAAATATTCCCAAGCGAAATACAGCAGGCGATCAATAAAGCGTGCGCGTTCATTGATGAGCGCGCGCACTTCTTCGCCCTCGTGAAAGCGGTTGTCGAAGTGTGTGTTTGCTGCTTGAATCGCGTCGCGGAAAATGGTGACAGGTTTTTCGTTGGGTGATTTTTTAGGAGATAACTTGTCGTCAATCAACGCTTTTTCAAAGCGCTGTTCGTCAAAAAAAATCAGCGCGCTCATCAAAATAGCCCTGCGGGGCTGGCTGTTAAAATTTCTACACCGTTAGCAGTGACTGCCATAGTGTGTTCCCACTGTGCAGAGAGGCGTCCGTCTTTGGTTTCCACGGTCCAGCCGTCGGATTTTAATTTGGAGTGCGGCTTGCCCGCATTAATCATCGGTTCAATGGTAAATACCATGCCTTCTTTTAATTCCAAACCGGTGTTGGGTCTGCCGTAGTGCAGAATTTGCGGCTCTTCGTGAAAGACTTTGCCGATACCATGACCGCAGTATTCGCGCACCACGCTGTAATGATTTTTTTCTGCCAGTGTTTGAATCACATGGCCCACATCGCCCAATTTGCAGCCGGGTTTAACCAAGGCAATCGCGGCCTCTAAACACTGCCTCGTCACTTCCACCAAACGTTTGGCGTGCGGCGCAGGCGTGCCGACAAAATACATGCGGCTAGTGTCGCCGTGCCAACCGTTTTTAATGACGGTAACGTCGATATTGATGATGTCGCCGTCTTTGAGAACTTTTTTCTCGGAGGGAATGCCGTGGCAAATAACATGGTTGACCGACGTGCATACTGATTTAGGAAAACCGCGATAGCCGAGGCAAGCGGGAATGGCTTTTTGCACGTTGACGATATGCTCGTGGCACAGGCGATCAATTTCCGCTGTGCTGATGCCGGGTTTGACGTGTTCGCCGATCATGTCCAGCACTTCAGCAGCCAAGCGACCTGCTTCGCGCATTTCGGCAATTTGTTCCGGCGTTTTGTAAGTAATCGACATACTGCATTGTTCCGCAAAGGCTATTCTCTGAGCGCGTATTCTACCGTATGCCTTGTGCAGTGGCTTTCTTTCGGTTTGCGCGGCTAGTGCGCGCAGGTTAATTGCGGCATGCTGTTGTCTGCTCTCGCAATCGCTCGAACAGGTGCGCCAATGACAACCACTGCCAATTTTGCCGACGTGATTAAAAACCGCTATGCCGTGCGGGCTTTTCGCCCAGACCCCGTGCCGCAGGCGGTATTGAATGAGGTGTTTGCACTGGCTAATTGCACGCCCTCTAACTGCAATACACAGCCTTGGTTCGTGCATGTGGCCAGCGGCACTTCGCTAGCTACTTTGCGCAAAACCATTCCGCCGTTGATGCAGCAAGTCATCACGTCGATGGATTTCCCTTACGACGGTCAATACCACGGTGTGTATAAAGAGCGCCAGAAAGAAGCGGCGCGCACGCTGTTTGAAGCAATGGAGATTGCGCGCGAAGACAAAGAGCGGCGCAACGACGCGTTTATGCGCAATTTTATTTTTTTTGATGCGCCACATGTGGCGTTTTTGTTTATGCCGCAGGAGCACGGTTTGCGCGAAGCGATGGATGTGGGGATGTATGCGCAATCGCTGATGTTGTCACTCACCGCATGCGGTATCGGCAGTTGTCCGCAAACCTCACTGGGTTTTCATGCGGATACCGTGCGTGAAGTCTTAGGTATTGATGCTAGTTACAAACTGCTGTTTGGTATCTCGTTTGGCTATATCGACGAGACGGCGGCGGCTAATCGCTGTCGCACACCGCGCGCGGCAGTGTCAGACAATACACACTTTCACGGCTGAGAGTTACCCCGCGTAATCGCGCCACTGGTTGACGATTTCGCAAAACAAATCCGCAGTTTTTTCCGCATCATAATCGGCGTGGTGCGCGGCTTTGTTATCAAAAGGGATATTGGCAGCTTGGCAGGCGCGGGCTAACACGGTTTGCCCGTAGGCTAATCCGGCGAGTGATACTGTATCCAAACACGAAAATTGATGAAACGGATTTTTTTTAATCAATTCACAGCGCAAGGCAGCGGCATTGACGAACCCCAAATCAAAATGTGCGTTGTGTGCCACCATGATGGCGCGCGTGCAATCGTGCTGCTTCACCGCTTTTTTGATGTG
>CAZHQZ010000072.1:0-1739 GCA_964534675.1 uncultured Pseudomonadales bacterium
CGTCTTCATCCTCTACCATTTCGCCGCCTGCCTGTTCTGCCAAGCGCGGCGCTAATGCTTCCATCACTTGTTGATCTTGCCCAAAATCCAATTCGGCATTGATTTTGTCAATGTCGCGAATTTCACTCAGGGATGGCAACTCATCCAAACTTTTTAAATTGAAATAATCTAAAAATTGACGCGTGGTGGCGTACAGCGCAGGGCGACC
This sequence comes from uncultured Pseudomonadales bacterium, assembly GCA_964534675.1. GTDB lineage: Bacteria > Pseudomonadota > Gammaproteobacteria > Pseudomonadales > UBA7239 > UBA7239. The sequence continues at coordinate 209 of CAZHQZ010000072.1, forward strand.
CGGCACATCGCGATGCCCGACAATGCGCACCCACTGCCGCTCCATCAGTGTTTTGATAATGGCGGTACTCACAGCCACACCGCGAATTTCTTCAATATCGCCGCGTGTGATGGGTTGGCGATAAGCAATCAGAGCCAGCGTTTCCAAAATCGCGCGTGAATAGCGCACAGGTTTTTCTTCCCACAAACGCCCTACCCACAACGCCAATTCTTGTCGCACTTGATAGCGCCAACCACTGGCCAGCTCTTTTAATTCAAAACCGTGATCGCGGCAATCGGCGGCAATTTCTTCAATCGCCGCCTGAATTTCTTCCGCATCTGGCTTTTCTGCATCGCCAAACACTTCTTGATCGGCAAACACTTCTGCAATGCGCTTGACTGACAGCGGCTCATTGCTGGCCAACAGCAAACCTTCGACTATTTTCTTGAGTAATGTTTTATCAAACTGACTCATGGTTTTATCACTTTCAGTTAATTATTTAACGATTAATTGATTCTGGCTTTCACATGGATGGGGCCGTAAGTTTCTGTTTGCAGTAGCTCGATCAGCGACTCTTTAACCAACTCCATCACCGCCAAAAAAGTTACTACCACACCCAACTTACCTTCCTGCACCGTAAACAGCGTAACAAAAGGCATAAATTGACCGCCTTTTAATTTTTCTAACACTTGCGACATACGCTCGCGTGTGGATAAACGCTCACGTTCAACTTGGTGGCTTTCAAACATATCCGCACGGCGCAATACTTCTGCCAACGCCAGCAACAACTCTTTCATCTCGACTGGCGGGTCTGCGCGGCGACTCTCGCGCTCTGGCGGCTCTGCACCACCAGGAAAAATTTCTCGCCCTTCACGCGGCAGCGCATCCAAATCTTCCGCTGCCTGCTTGAAGCGCTCGTACTCCTGCAAACGCCGTATCAATTGCGCGCGCGGGTCTTCTTCATCTTCTTCGGTTTCTGAGGAGCGCGGCAATAAAACGCGCGATTTAATTTCTGCCAGCATCGCCGCCATCAACAAATATTCGGCGGCCAATTCAAACTGCATAGCATCCATCAGTTCAATGTACTGCATGTACTGGCGCGTAATTTCTGCAACGTTGATGTCTAAAATATCAAGGTTCTGACGGCGAATCAGATACAGCAGCAAATCCAGCGGCCCCTCAAAGGCTTCCAGAATAACTTCCAGAGCATCCGGTGGAATATACAAATCTTTGGGCAACTCAGTAATACCCTTGCCATGCACAATAGCGAAAGGCATCTCGGTTTGTTCCTGCAAAGATTTTGCTGCATGCGCTTCAGATGCAGGAAAAACGCCTTCACTGGTTTCGATCGTTTCCGTTGTCATTGCAATATCTTTCTTGGTTTTCTTTAAGGAACGCTGCGTATTTGGATGGCATCAACACCCAAGCCAGAAATAATATCTGAGATCACTACCACTTTATCGCCCGTTTGAAACTCATCATCACGCTTCAAAATCTCAAAAGCAGACATCAGTGTTTTTTCTGGATCACTGGAAAATGCCAAGCGATGCGA
>CAZHQZ010000072.1:1839-7221 GCA_964534675.1 uncultured Pseudomonadales bacterium
CCCTGCTCATTGCACAAACGCACAATCATGCGCTGCACATTGGGCAAATCTTCAATATTGATTTCCACACCTAAATCACCGCGCGCGACCATCACACCATCAGCCGCGGCGACAATTTCTTCAATGTTTTTTACGCCTTCTTGATCTTCAATTTTGGCGATAATTTTAATTTTGTCGGCCTTGCTGCCCAGCAGCTTGCGCAACTCGCGAATGTCATTGGCTTCACGCACAAAAGACAGCGCAATAAAATCCACTTCTTGCTTCATGCCAAACAAAATATCTTCGCGATCTTTGGTCGTAATCGCAGGCAAGTTGACGCGGATGCCAGGCAAGTTAACGTGCCGCCGACTTTTTAAGCGGCCGCCATCTAGCACTTTGCAGCGCATCACGCGCCCTTGAATTTCCAAAACTTCCAAATTGATGATGCCGTTATCAACGGTAATTCTGTCGCCAATTTTTACATCATTGATTAAATCCTGATAATTGATATTGAGTGATGTGGATTCCACATCGTCCGCGCGCGCAGATACAGAAATAATATCGCCGCGCTTCAATTCCAGATCATTTTTCAGCGTGCCGGTTCTAATTTCCGGCCCCTGCGTATCCAACAGCAGTGGAATGGGATGCGGTAATTCTTTATTGAGTGTTTTGATGGCTTTGATGACTTTGGCGTGCGAAGCGTGATCGCCATGCGACATATTGAGGCGCACCACGTTCATTCCCGCTAGCGCCATTTTTTTTAGCATGTCATACGATTCAGTCACAGGACCGATCGTGCAAATAATTTTGGTCTTTCTCACAGCAACACTCCAGCCGAACTTCCCCAGCGGGGCATTTTAGCCTTTCAACTGTAGCTGTTGGGTAATTCTTTCTAGGATTCGACTCATTTGCCGCACACAAGACATCAACATCAGCGGCGAGACCTGTTGCCCAGGCCGCATGATGTAATCGCTAATCACGGTAAAACCACTGACACCAATACGGCGCGCCGCCTGCTGTAGCGTCTGCGCAATGGTGCAGGCTAACTCAATATCTTGCATTTCAATCGCGCGCCGCAGCCTGCCAATTTCACCCCAAGAGTGACGAATAAAGCGCCCCACCTCATCAATTGCCCTGCTGGCATCGTTGTCGAAAGCCTCCATCAAAACAGAGCTATCCACAGGGTTGGCACGATTGCAATTCGCCCACGCCGCAATGGTTTGTATCAACAACTCCGGCTGCACGGGCTTGCCCAGAAAATCATTAACGCCCGCCACAAAGCAGCGTTCCATGCCGTCGCCCCAAATATTGGCCGTCATGGCGATAATCAAGCTGTCGCGCAATTCGGTATCTGCGCGAATCAAGCGCGTGGCCTCCAAGCCGTCCATCACTGGCATCTGCAAATCCATCAAGATGCAATCAAACTGTCTATTACTCAAGCATTGCAGCGCCTCTTGACCATTGCCGGCCACTAGCACTTGCGCGCCAGACATCTCCAACAACTCCTGCACCACTTGTTGATTGAAGTGATCGTCTTCCACCAACAGCACGCTGATTCCTTGCAGGCGTTGTTCGACCAGCGGCTTTTTCTCTAGCTCTTCCTCTGTCGTCACTTGAGGCGCGTCCAAACGCGCTAGACGTGCGGTAAACCAAAAAGTGCTGCCTTTGCCGCACTGGCTGTCAAAGCCCACTTCACCGCCCATCATGGCAGAGAGCCGTCGGTTGATTGCCAAGCCCAAACCCGAGCCGCCAAACTTGCGCCGCAGCGACATATCCGCCTGCTGAAAAGCAGCAAACAATTTTTGCTGCAACAGCGGTGCAATGCCGACACCTTGATCGCTCACCTCAAAGCGCAACAGTATATTGGCGGCACTGCCGGCCACGACAAATACGCGAATAGTGATGTTACCTTTCTCCGAAAACTTAACGGCATTGCTGAGGTAGTTTGCCAACATTTGTTTCAGGCGTAGCGCATCGCCCATGAGTACGGCTTCTATACGCGGATCCATATCCAGAGAGATATTCAACTGTTTTGCTTTGGCTTTTTCGCTGTACAAAGCCACAGCAGATTCGACTACCTCTTTTATCAACACAGGGGCATTGTCGAGATGCAGTTTGCCAGTTTCCAAGTGCGAGTAATCCAACACATCATCAACTAATTCCAACAACATGCTACCAGATACATGCACTTTTTCTAAATAATCACGCTGACGATTATTTAGATCGGTATTTAATACCATTTTTGACATATTGATGATATTGCTGATCGGGGTGCGAATTTCATGGCTCATATTAGAGAGAAAATCTGTTTTTACTTTTACAGCGGCTTCGGCCTCATGTTTCGCAGTTTCCAACTCGATGGTGCGTTCAGCAACGCGCTGCTCCAACAACACATTGGCTTCTAGCAAGCGGGTTTCTGCCAATTTTCTATCGCTGATGTCACTGTGCGTACCCACCATACGCAGCGGTTTTCCTTTCGGGCTGTAACGCACAATCATGCCGCGATCCAACACCCATTTATAAGTGCCATCTTTACAGCGCACACGGTGTTCGTTTTCATAAAACGCCGTTCTGCCTGCGATATGCTCATCAAAATCGTATAAAACTTGCGCCATGTCGTCGGGATGAACTAATTCGGACCACGCAGCCGGTGTGGCCTCCACGCTGTCGCCGTAGTAGTCATACATGCGCATGAAATAGGCAGACAAATGCACTTTGTCTAAAGCCATGTCCCAATCCCACACGCCGTTACCTGAGCCTTCCAGTGCAAAGTTCCAGCGCTCTTCACTTTCACGCAGCGCCTGCTGGCTGCCGCGATTGCGACGCATGATTAACGCCAAACACATGCCAACCATGGTGATGATGACCATGTACAACCAATAATTGAGCAATGAAAGCCCGTTGTCATCACCACTGAACACAATATTGTGATTGATGATACCGGCAACACCTTGCGCGGCGATCATCGCCAACACCAATAACGCGCCGTGACGACCAAGGCGAATGGCTGCCCACATGACAAAAATAAACATCCAGAAGGGTTTAGCAAAATTTGCAAAAATGCCATCAAACCAATTCAAAAAAATGATTTGTCCGCAGAGAAATGCCAACGCCAAACACAGCGTGCCGCGTACCAAGGTCCTGCTGGTAAGTTGAATGTCTGGTTTTTCTTTCCACACCAACAACAAGGGAGCAAATAAAATTACACCCAACTGATTACCTTGCCACCAAGAGAGCCATGCAGAAAAAAATTGTTGATCGGCAATGCGCCCTGTCAACCACAATGCACCCACGCCGCAGGTGGCGCTGATGATGGCGGCAGCAGCACCTGCAATCACCAAACAGTAGTAATCGCGTGTATCTTCCAATGCGGGATTGATGCGAAATACGCGTGCCAACAACCACCACGCAAATAAATATTCCAATGTATTGCCACTGGCAAACGCCAAGGTGATCGGCCAAGAATTGACGGCGCTTTGGTAATAAACACCCAACAGTGCGCCGAGAAATAATCCAGGCCAATAACGCGCACCGCCTATCAACAACACTGCGGCAGACAAACCGCTCAGTGGCCATACCAGAGAAACAATATGATCGGGAGCAAACAGGTCTAATACCACGCAGGCAATAACCGCGTAGGCGACCGCCAGCAACACCACGCGCACGGCGTAATTCAGCCCCTCGTGTAGCCAGCCACCGCTAAACTTCCCGTTCATGAATCACCTCAGCCCTGTGCTGTAAGTCCCTGATTTCATCCTGCGACTCAGACAGTAGCACTACAACGCGCTCATGCAAACCCCTATCATGCGGAGCCATCTGAATCACACATCTCTGGAGTCTCCATGTCGCAGTTTGTCACTATCGAAAAAAATCGCGCGGGCATTGCTGTGGTGCGCATGAACCGCCCTGAGCGCATGAACGCTATGGCATTTGATGTGATGGTGCCGTTAAGAGAGGCACTGGAAGCTCTCAGTTTTGACAACCAAATACGTGTGGTGATTCTCACGGGTGAAGGCAAAGGTTTCTGTTCAGGCGCGGATCTCAAAGACCCTGGTTATTTGTCTATTTTTGATGGCTTGACCATGCCGGGCATCGCTCGTCGCGCCATGAAAGTGCTGGACGATGTGATGCACACACTGCAAACCATGCACCAGCCGGTGATCTCTGCCATCAATGGCCCTGCCATTGGCGGCGGTTTTTGTTTGTCGATGATGACGGATATACGCATCGCTTCTACGCAAGCAGTATTTCGTGCGGCCGGCATCAACAACGGTCTTACTTCGGCTGAACTTGGTTTGAGCTACACCTTGCCACGCGCCATTGGCTCCACGCGCGCGTTTGAGATCATGTTGACTGGGCGCGACGTGGAGGCAGAAGAAGCCGAGCGCATTGGTATTGTGTCTAAAGTGGTCGCACCGGAAGCCTTGATGGACACCTGCTATGCCATGGCAGAACAAATCATGCAGCACAGTCACTTGGGTGTGGAGTTGTCGAAGCAGATGCTGTGGTCCGGGCTGCAAGCCAGCAATTTACACACACATATGAATCACGAAGGTCACGCGCAACTGTATGTGCGCATGACAACAAAAAACTTTGAAGAAGCGATCAAGGCGCGCAAAGAAAATCGCAAACCTGATTTCAAAGATTGAGCTGCGCTGATGACACAAACGCAAGCAACGCCCGCTTTGCAACTGGCACAACTGAGTGTTTCGGTTGGGCAGCAGCGTTTGCTGTCGCAACTGGGTTGCACGCTGTCTGCCGGTGAGCTGTTACTGGTGAGCGGCAGCAACGGCAGCGGCAAAACCACACTATTGCGCGTGCTGGCAGGCTTGAACACACAGTACAACGGCGATGTGTATTGGCACGGCAAAAACATTCGCCAGCACTGGCATGACTACGCGCCAGAATTGCTCTATCTCGGTCACCAACCGGCAGTGAAATCACAGCTCACGGCTTGGGAAAATCTCGCTTGGTATGCCAGCCTTGCTGGTGCAAACGCCGACCAAATCAACCACGCATTGCAAGCCTTGGGTATTGCCCACAAAGCGCATCTGCCCTGCTTTCGTCTATCCGCCGGACAACAGCGACGCGTGGTATTGGCGCGACTTTTTTTCAGCACACAGCCGCTGTGGGTACTTGACGAACCTTTCACCGCACTGGACGCACACGGGTTTGCGTTAATTGCAGAAAAGTTGCAGCAACACTGCGCGCAAGGTGGCAGCGTGGTGCTGACCACACACCACGGCAGCGAAAACTTGAACATGGCGTACAAAACCTTGCTGTTGGATGCGGTGCGCCCGCAGGGTCATGCCGCATGAGCGTACTCACTGCAACTTTGCGCCGTGAGTGGCAGTTGGCGTGGCGCAACTTGGCCGATGCCATCAACCCTGCCGCGTTCTTTTT
>CAZHQZ010000073.1:0-7220 GCA_964534675.1 uncultured Pseudomonadales bacterium
GGTTCGACGTGGACAGGTCCCAGCGGCAATAACCGTGAATTGGCAAAAAAAATTGCCGAAGCGGATAGAAAAGGTGCAGAGGGGTATCGTGAAATTGTGCCGTTTGGCACGCGTCAGCCCAATATTCCCGAAGCAGCGTGGCGCAATAAAACCGACGGCTGGGTGTTGGTGACTTTTACCGTCAACATGAAAGGCAAAGTGGAAAATGTGCGCGTGTTGGATAGCCAACCCGCCGGTTTGTTCGATGCCAATGTGGTGGCTGCGGTGTCGGATTGGATTTACGATCCAGAAGATTTGAAAGCGCGGAAAGCAAAAGTGCAGCTCACACAGCGCATCGAGATGCACTGGAAAGATTATCCCAATAACAACCACCAACTTCGATGAGTCGCTTGGCTATGCGCGTGTTCTTGTTACGTTTGTTACTGCTGTTTTCTCTGTTGTTAAACAGTGGTGGCTTGTGGGCGCAAGAGCAGTATCGCAGCCGCATGTATATTGATTTGGATGTAGTGCCCACTGAAAACGTATCCATGTCGGTGGGTGAGTTGGAAAAAAATCTTGGCACATTTCAGGATGCCGCCACGCGCGCCAGTGCAGAAAAGTTTTTAGCGCAGCACTTTGCTGGCTCCAAAGATTACGGCAAAGCCTCGCAATATATTGAAAAGGCACTAAAAAACCCTGCCATCACGCCCGATAACAAGCGCGATATGCTGGGGCAGTTGGCGCGCATTTCTCTGCTACAAAAAAATTACGACAAAGCAGCATCGGCTATCCAAGATTTCTTGTCGGTAAAACAGGCTGCCGGTGGCAGTGCCGATGCGGAGATTTATTTGCTGTTGGCACAGGTGCAATACAAGCGCCGCAACTATGTGGCGAGTGCGGCGGCAATGGATAAAGCCTTGGCTTTGCAGAAAAACCCTACGACAGAGCAATTAAAAAATGCGCTGGCTATTTTTTATAGCACGGGCAGTTTTGATCGCGCCGCGCAAATCATGCAGCGTTTAGTGGCAGCGGATTTGAACAATGCCGAGCTGTGGCAGCAGTGGGTGTCGCTGTATTTGAAAGCGGGAAAAAATGCGCAAGCGCTGGACGTGATGGCGCTGGCGTGGGAGAAAGGTATTCCGTTTCGCGAGCAGGATATTTTGTTGCTGACAGATCTTTACACCATCAACAAAATCCCTGGTCGTGGTGCGCGCGTGTTGGAAGAAGCGATTGCCAGCGGCAAACTCAAAAGCAGCAGCAAAATTAATGACCGTTTGTTTCGTTTGTGGATGCAGGCAGGCGAGCGCGATAAAGCGCAAGCAGCCTTGGCCAAAGCTGCCAGTGACAGCAATGACGTAGAGCTGCAACTGTATTTAGCGCAGATGTCGATGGAAAAAGAACAGTGGCAAACCATGCAGCAGCAAGTGTTAAAAGCCTGCGATGGCAATTTGCCCGATAAATTGGCGGCACGCGCAAACTTGCTGCTGGGTATTAGCCAGTTGAAATTGGGCGATACCGAATTGGCGCGGCGTTCGTTTATCAATGCCACTTTGGTGGGCGGCGCAGCAGATGCCGCGCAATGGCTGGCTTTTATGAAAGCGGCGCCAGCGACGAACAGTGAAAAAGCGGGCATTGCCGGCCCTTGTGCAACGAGCGGCACCGGCTCCATGTTTGCGGCGAGCATGCCGGAGAGTAAGCGAGCAGTGTCGGTTGAAACTTCTGACACCGCATCGGCCAGTACAGAAACCAGCAGCGCAGAAACGAGCAGCACGGAAGCGACTAGTACCGAAACAAACAGCGAGCCAGAAACGGCGACAGCAGAAACAGCACCCAGCACAGAAACTTCTGCCGCTGCGCAAACGGCATCAGCGTTGAACAATATTAAAGGTGATCCTTCTGCTGCGTTGACTGTCAAAGTAACCGAGCCGGTGCGTTTGTATTTAGGTGATTACGCGCTGACAGCGGAAGAAATGGCGGAGCAAATTGTGCCGCTGGCCACCAAATTGGGCATCACGATTGTAAAAGAGGGCGGAAAAATTGCGGGTCCCATGTACATTATTTTTCCTGAATTGATGTCAAACAGCGGCGGCAAAATCAAAGTGCGTTTTGGTTTTCCGGTGACGGGCAATCCGCGCCCGCAAGGTCGTTATCAATTTGTGCGCGACAAGGGGTTTAAGTGTGTGTCGCGCGAATACAACGGCGCGCCCGAAGGCATCGCCCAGGCTTTTGCGCAGTTGTACGCCGATGCAGTGGCCAAAGGGTTCAAGCTGAGCGGCGAGAGTCGTCAAATTGCCGGCACGGACAATGTGGTGGGTGGCAAAACCGTGAAGTTGGAATTGCAGGTCGGTGTGCAATAGCGCGGTGTTAATTATTCCGCGCGTATAGATTTCACTGGTAGTTGCACGCTGAGGGTGCTCTGATCGTTAAACACAAACGTCAGCGCAACATTTTCGCCAGCGCGCAGCGGTTTTTTAATGTTGAACAGCATGATGTGATACCCGCCAGGCGCAAACGCCAGTGTGCTGTTGGCAGGTACAGCCAGCGGCGCAGTCACTTGTTGCATGCGCATGCCGCCATTTTTAATGTGCAGGTGTTCGTGCAATTCACAGCGCGCAGCGGCATCGTCGCACTGTATGGCGGTGATGTATTTTGTGGTGGCGCTGTTGTTGTGTAGCGATAAAAAAGCGGCGGCATTTTGCGCGCCGGGTGGTGTTTCGCGTATCCAACCATTGAGTAGTGTGATGGCACTGTTTTTTTCAGCGGCATAAACCGAGAAGCTGCTGAATAGAGCCAACAAAAAAACAGCGAGATATTTTTTTTTCATCAGGCGTGACTCACAACTTGGCTTGTTTGATATGGCTGTCTGGTTTGCCCAACAAATAACCCTGTCCGCCGTTGATGCCCAACTGACACAGGCACTCCCACTCCTGCGTGCTCTCCACGCCTTCGGCCAAAATCGTAATATCGCAACTGTGTGCAATTTGTATCAGTGAGCGCACATAAAATTGGTTGTCTTGATCGAGATGAATGTTGCGAATAAAGCAGCGATCTATCTTGATAAAATCCAAGGGCAAGCTGTTGAGATACCCGAACGCGCCGCTGTGTATGCCGAAATGATCTAGCGACAATTTAGCGCCGTGACGATGCAAAATTTCGCACAGATGGCGCACATGTTCATCGCCAGAGCAAACTAAATACTCGGCTGTTTCAATAATCATTTGCTTGGCAAACACAGGGTGTTCGCGCAAGTAGTTATCCAGCCAATCCACAAAGCTGCGCGTAACCACGCTGCGCGGTGAGAGGTTGATGCACACCGGCACTTTGCAGTTAGCGGCTTCACTGCTGTTGCGTATCGCGTCGATAATTACGCGATCAAAGGCCTCTGCCATATCAAAGCGTTCGGCCATGGGCATAAAGACCCCCGCGTGTATCATGCCTTCGCGCACATTGATGCGGCAAAAAGATTCTACGGCCAGCAATTCGCGGTTTTGGCTCAAGAACATCGGTTGAAAGTGGAAAAAAAGATTGCGGTCTTGCAGTACGCGATTCAAGGTAGCAAACCACTGCTGCGCCTCATGCACAATTTGCGTGGATTCACTGTGCTGATAGAGATTCCAACCGCTGCGGCTCTGTGATTGCGCCTGTCGCAGCGCCATGTCTGCTTTGGCGAGCAACTGCTGCTCGGCGTGCAAGCTGTTACAACACACGATGCCGATATGAACTTGATGCTGAAACAGCAGCGAGAGATTTACGGTGCTGACGATGAGTCGGTCTGCAATATCTTTCGCGGTTTCAGTGTCGACATTGGGCAAGTAGAAAGCAAAATCAGCACCGGCGCGACGGCTCAAAATGGCGTTGGGTATGTGTTTGGCGATGGTTTGCAATTGTGTGGCAATGGCGCGCAGGCATTCGTCGCCGGCATCGTGACCGTGTTGCAAGTTGTAGCGTGCAAAATCGTTGATTTGCAAAATCATCAAACAGCCACTGCTGTCCATTTCAGTTTCTGCCAGTGCTTGCATGCGTGCATTAAAACTGCGGCGATTGGCTAATCCCGTCACCAAATCCAGAAACGATTGTGCGCGCAAACTTTCAGTGTGTGCGAGTTGTTCATGGAAAATGGTTTTGAGTCGGCGGCTCATGCGGTTCATTGCGTCCACAACATCGCGCAATTCTTTGGTTTTCGGCAGCGGTTGCTGCTCAATAAACTTGCGCTCGCAAATGGCGGCTGCCTGCTCTTGCACGCGCCGCAGTGGGCGCAGAAAAAATTGCAAAGCGAGATGACACAGCAGACCGAGTAGCACGCTGGCCACGGCAAATAAAATCAGTTGCTTGCTGAAAGCGTGCCACAGTTCCAAGTAAGAGCTGTTCAAGTTGGCGGTAATTTGAATGCTGCCTTGCGGCGCATTGCCCGCAGTGACCGTGGCGAGTGCAATGGGTGCTGTCAGTGAAAAACTGTGCATGAACCAAGTGGGAATGGGCAGCGTGCGCACCGGTTTGTGGCGTTCAAACAGCGTGTTGCCCTGCGCATCCCGATAAATCACCGCATCGTAAGGACCTTGTTCAAAAGCGATAGTGAGCAGTGCGGAGACGGCTTCTGGCGACGCGGTGTTAGCAGAGGTGGATAGTGAGTAAGCCAGCAGTGAGGCGGTTTCCTGCGCATGTTCGCCGACATGCGTGAGCAAGTGCGCGCGTGCGTTGCGCAGGTTGATGGCGGTGCTGGTGGTTAACAAGACGATCATGGTCAACATCAAACAGGCACACAGTTGTCGCCGTAAACTTATCATGTTGCACCCCCGTACATTTATTCCTCATCGTCTGCTGAGGTGGATAATGCATCATCCAGCAGATCTTTGTCTTTGAGCAAATCTTTATTTTTTAACAGTGGATTGTTTTTCAAAGCGTCTTTTTTGGCTTTGATTCTTTTTTGCAATTCGCGATCCAATTCGCGCGAGTTTTGTCCGGCGGGTGTTTCGCGCAATTCTGCGCGCAGTTGTATGTTGGCAGGGTCGCTCGCGCCGCTAATCATCTCTGCCTGTCGCAAATACTGGCGTGTCTGCTTGCCGTTGCCGTTGTCATGCGCGGTGCGTGCCAAACTGCGAAAGCGATTGGCAACTTTGTTCAGACCGCGCAGGGCTTGTTTATTGCCCGGATCCACTTTGAGTGCGGTGTAGTAGTACAGCAGCGCGTTGTCATGCTGTGGCGCATTCAAACGGTCTTTGCTGAAAGCGAGATCGCCGCGTTCCATCAACACCAATACTTTGTGCTGTTTGCGCATTTCTTTGATATTGGTTTTGCGATCGTCCGTTTGCCAAGGCCAAAAAGATGTGGCGGTATTTTGATTGTCGTCACTCGGCGCGCTGTTGTCGTCTGAGGGCGCAATTTGACAGGCGGCGAGTGAGAGCAGCATCACCATCCAACAAAGATGGCGCAGGCTTGCAGTGGGCGATAGTGAAATTGGCATGCGATGCAGTGAATACAGAGCTTGTGCGCTAGCCTAGCAGAAATACGGCGGCATGGCTGAGTGCAGATTGCGCTGTTACCATAGCTTGCCAGTGGAACCCCGTTGCAACTGCACTGTCGTAGACAGCGTTGCTTGGAGTATGTATGCGAAGTTTTTCTGCGTTGATGAAGTCTTTTGTGGTGGGTGCAGTTCTGTTGCTGCTGTGCGCGCCTTCGTACGCGCAATTCGATAAAAAAGATGCGCTGATTGAGCCGGGTGTTTCTGCGAGTGCAGAGTTTTTGCCGGTAGAACAGGCGTATCAGTTGGTGGCGAGTGTTGCAGGGCATCGCGTTCAGTTCACTTGGTCGATTGCGCCGCAGTATTTTTTGTACCGTGAGCGCATGCAGTTCACTGCGCAGGCAGGTGCAACGAATATTCCGCTGCAAATTGCCTTGAGCCAAGGTGAAAACAAATACGACGAGTTGTACGAGCGCGAAACTGAGGTGTATCGCAATACGGCTGTCGCCACCTTGACGCTGCCAGACGCGCAAACAGGCTCTGTGGTGTTGATGGCGGAATCGCAGGGCTGCGCGGATGCTGGTTTGTGCTATCCCCCGCAAAAACAGTATTTCAGCGTGGATTTACAGGCGGGGACGGTCGCCCCCATCCAGCCGCCTGCAAACTCAGCCACTAGTGCACCGGCTAACACCGCTCCGGCGCCGCTGCCGTCTACAGCGCCCTTGTTGTCTTGGGGGTTGGCTGGCGTGCTGGTGATGGCCTTGCTGGGCGGCATCGTCCTCAATCTCATGCCCTGCGTGTTTCCCGTGCTGTCACTAAAAGTGTTTGCGATGGCGGCGCAGCGCGAGCGCGACGACGAGGCGCACTGGCACAGTTGGATTTACGCGGCCGGCGTTATCACCACCTTTGTGCTGGTGGCGGGTGTGATGCTCTTGCTGCGCGCCGGTGGCGAGGCCGTGGGCTGGGGCTTTCAGTTGCAGGAGCCGATGTTTGTCGGCTTGTTGATCTATTTGTTTTTCGTGGTGGGCTTGTCGTTTTCTGGTGTGTTGCACATCGGTGGCAGCTTGATGGGCATTGGGCAGCGTTTGGTAGCGGGCAACCCCGTGCGGGCGACGTTCTTCACCGGCGTATTGGCCGTGGTGGTGGCCAGCCCCTGCTCCGCGCCGTTCATGGGCGTGGCCTTGGGATACGCGGTGGTGCAATCCGCGCCGATGGCGCTGCTGGTGTTTGCCGTGTTGGGCTTGGGTATGGCGCTGCCGTTTATTTTGCTCGCGTACTGGCCGCAGATGCTGCACCGCCTGCCCGCACCGGGGCCGTGGATGGAGCGCTTGCGCCAATTCTTGGCATTCCCTTTGTATGCGACGGCCGTGTGGCTGCTGTGGGTGCTGGGGAAGCAGGGCGGCGAGTTGGCGATGGTCGCTATTTTGGGCGGTTTGATTTTGCTGGTGTTGGCCGGTTGGTTGTGGCGCGATGCCTCTGTGCGCGTGTGGGAAAAAGCCTTGGCGGTGTTGGTGTTGGCAACGGCCTTGATCGTGCCGCATTTTTTGGTGGCAGAAATTTGCCAACTGCCGCAAGCCACAGCGTTCAAAACGGGTGATGCCGAACCGTATAGCCCCGCGCGTTTGGCAACGCTGCGCGCGGAGGGAAAGCCGGTGCTGATAAACATGACGGCTTCATGGTGTCTCACCTGTTTGGTGAATGAAAAAATGGTGTTGAGTCGCCACAGTGTTAAAAAACATCTGCACGAAAAAAACATTGCCTATTTGGTGGGTGATTGGACCAA
>CAZHQZ010000074.1:0-7155 GCA_964534675.1 uncultured Pseudomonadales bacterium
TCATATCGGGCAACTGCTGCCCATCAACAGACGTTTTGTGCTGCACTTCCCACAGACCCGGTTTTACATCTTTCACCAATCTACTGATTGCATCCTGTGTGCTATCTGCGTGCGCTGTTGTTGCCAACAACAAACTCGCCACCAACAAAAATATTTTCTGTTTCATTGCGTCATCTCCTTGCCGATCCAATTATTGTGTAATTTTTTGTGCAATAGTGATGTGAACTTCATCAGGAAGTGCGCCTCTTTGCAATGATTCACTAACACCCTCCCAATCGCCCGCTGCTGGCACTGGCTGTCCACTGTGTGACAAGCGCGCCATCACCTCAAAAGTATCAATCGCTGACAAATCTATCTGGCCTTTCATCGGCGAAGTTGCTGTGTCCAATACAACCGCATCGTGCAACGCTGCCACGGTGGTTTTGACGACAGCCAAGGGCATACGCGATCCATTTTTTGCTCGCAATAGCACAAACACAACATCAGCAGGCTGTGCATTGGCTGGCGCTGCAACATTCACTTGCACGCGCAATTTAATATCCAACTCGGCGGCTGTCGTTGGCTGCAAACCACCCAATTCACGCGCCTTAGCCACGCCTTCAGCTATTGCCGCTGCCTGCGGCGTACCTTGCGGAATAGATTGCAGCAATCGCTCCCACAATGTCACTGCGCCGCGATAATCCTTCTGCTCAAAAGCGGCCATACCTAACAAACCAAGAGCGGTAACATTGTGCGGATTGATCTCTAAAGCGCGCTGCAACAGCGCGCGCACATCGTCGGTCAAAGCGCGATTATTTTTTAAAAACAATGTCTGCGCATATTCCGCTAAAAAATTATCTTGATCGGGATAGTTAGTCGCGAGCTGTTGATAATCGTGAATTGCCCTGTCCCACTCACCCGCCATCGACAGCAAACGCGCACGCATATAAACAAAACCTGCATCATCGGGGTGATCGGCCAACCAGTTATCCAACTCTCCCAACAACACATTTTGTTGACGCGCTTGTTCGGCATCAGAAAACTGATGCGAAAAAACTGCTCGCCCCAAGTCTGTGATTTGCAATGCACGCACCGAACCCATGTGGCGATAAATCAAGAGGGATCCCAGCGCAACCGCCAGCAAGACCAGCAGCGAAAATCCGTTGACCCAACGCGCCCCTATAAGCGGCTTATTGGGCACCGTAGAGACCGAGACCAAACTTTCCTCAATATCTGCCCACGCTGCCGCGCTCGCATTTCTTGAAAACCACAAGCGCAGCACCACAATCAATACTAACAACAGCGGAGAAAGCCAAAGAAATAAGGTGTTCCACTGCATCCGCGGCTTATACAGCACGAAATCACCGTAACGCTCGCGCATAAAATCGATGATTTCGTTCTCAGATTTTCCCGTCAATAGTTGTTGGTAAAGCTCTTTGCGCAAATCTGCAGCTATTTGCGAATCCGAATCGGCCAAGTTTTGATTCTGGCACTTCGGACAGCGCAATTCTTCCGTCAGTTTTTGGTAGAGATGGCGCTGCTCATCATTCTGAAACTCATAGGCATCAATAGAGGCATACAAGACGCTGCAACACAGCAACAACACCAAACATACTGCTAGACGACGCATAAAACTCTACCGACGAACATTTAATTGCGGAATAGGAAACGTCCGACTGGATTTCTCCACATAAAGTTCATCAACCATTTCATTTGATCAAACTTTTTCTGCTCGTGCGGATAGCCAGTATCCATGCCACCGTAACGCCCCACAATAATAGGCATTGCTTGCGAATAACCGCGCAAGCCATTTTGCCCATTCACAGTGCCTACACCGCTTTCTTTCACGCCACCAAAAGGCGCGCAGGCAACACCGTACATCATGCCAATATCATTTACCGCCATAGAACCCGTTTCTACGCGCTTGGCAATTTCAATGCCTTTCTGCACATCTTTTGTCCATACGCTGCCGTGCAAGCCATAAACAGAATTGTTGGCTTTTTCAATCGCTTCATCCACGGTATGGAATTTAACGATCGGCAGAATAGGGCCAAAAGTTTCTTGTGCCATCACATCAAAATCTTCCTGCACATCTACCATAACCGTGGCCTCGTAATACAAACCTTGCAATTCAGGGTTACGTCTACCACCCGCCAGAATTTTCGCACCACGTTTTTTTGCATCTTCCACATGCGCTTCCATAATCGCCAACTGCCTATCCCAAAATACCGCACCCAAATCTTCATTTACGCCGTGTTTTTGCCCTTGACGGATGGCTTTTGCCATGTCTGTCGCACGGCGCACAAATTCGTCATAAATCGGCGCTTGCACATAAATGCGTTCAATACCGCAACAGAAGTGCCCAGTATTTACGCAGCCACCCCACACTGCACCGTGCACGGCTTTGTCGAGATCCGCATCTGCCAGCACGATCATCGCATCTTTGCCGCCTAGCTCCAGCGTGACAGGAATTAGTCGCTCTGCACACACAGCTGCAATTTTTTTACCGGTATTCACAGAACCGGTAAAAGAAATTTTATTCACATCTGCATGCGTCAAATCCGAACCGGTTTGACCATCACCCAACAACACTTGCACTACACCTTCTGGAATGCTCGCTTTCAAACACAGCTCTTCAAACAATTTTGCGGAATACGGTGTAACTTCCGAGCCTTTAATCACAACTGTGTTGCCGGCAAGAATGGCTTGAATACCAGGGTTGGCTGTCAAGACAAAGGGACCATTCCACGGCGTGATGACACCCACTACACCCAAAGGCTTATAAGTCAAATGCACTTTTTTCATTAAACCCATGATGCCCGGCGCACGCATCACTTCATCTTTCAAGGTTTTCTTCGCCTGCTTGCACCAATAAGTAATGAAATCGCAAACGGCATACACTTCAAACGTCAATGCGTCTTGCATGGGTTTGCCGGTTTCACGAATCACCGTTTCCACCACGCGATCCTGCTCATCCAAAATGACATCGCGCAACTTCAACAAATATTGCACACGCTCATCAATCGATTTAGCTCCCCACGTTTTCTGTGCCTTGCGCGCTTTAGCTACGGCAGCATGCACATCTGCTTCAGAAGCGCACACCAACTCACCAATATCGTCCAATGTGGCAGGGTTTTTTAATGCTAAACGGCGGCGACCGTCAGCAGATTCAGCAATACGTTCAAAAATAGCCATAAAAACTCCTTAAGCTCAGTAATAGAAACCGTCAATAATTTGGAACTCGATACTACCTGCTCAACGCTGGCAAACCAATTAGCGAGACATCGTACCAGCCGCAGAATTTGTGGCAGGAAATACACCTATCTGTTGTAGGTGCTGCCAGACAAAACGCGCAGACACCTTATTGCCTAGTGAGGTGTGATGCGGGTCGTGATCCATCGTTAAAGGAAACTCCTTGGTTTGCCGAAAATCGTCCAGCAGAGAGATGATCGGATACGGCTTGCTCGGTGCCACTTCCGCAAAATAGCGGAAAGGCTCCAGCGACCAAGGCCCCAGCCTCGTGTATTCATCCGAGTGGTCATTGGGTGTTTCGGTTTTGCTGTACTGCACCGAGCGCGGCATGATAAATGTCACGAACTTTGTATGAAGCTCATCGCTCACATAGCGATTTGTTTCATCTAAATTGCTAGTCAGCTCATCCAGATACGGGCGCGTTTCACTGAGCGGTCTTTCCATCGGGAAATAACGCTGCCAAGGCGTACCCCACAGAGGTTTAGTGAACCAGTCTGCCTTCACCACTTCTCTACCCCATTTACCCAACATCATGGATGTAGCGGGAATCCAGTGCGCTATTTTAAAAAAACCGCGACGCTCTGCTGCACGGCGATAGAAGGTGTCATCCCAAAAATCGGTCATATCCACCACCTCTATCACCAAATCTGGTTTATATTTTTTACCAATTTCTTTTAATAAACGCAGTGACAAATAGGGCGACGACGATATCCAGCCATAATTAAACACATGCACATTGTTATAGCCTGCTTTGTGCGCCAGTTCTTCCAAGCGATATGGCAAGGTATCTTGTCTGCCCAACCACATACCGTAAACAAATGAATCACCTAGCACGATGATATTAAAATCTTCATCTCGCACCTCACTGGGTTCGATGGCAGAACGAATACCATCCGCATTCAAGTCAGAATAATTTTCTCGCACCATACGATGATCCGGATTGGCAACAATATTAATACCACTCCACCACTTACCAAAAATCAGCGGCGCAGCAATTTCCAGCGCCAAAATAGCCACTGACAGCAATAAACACAAAAACAACAGTGAGAACAGGAATACCCTCAAAGAGGAACGACTTTTTTTCACGAAACTTTTTTCCACAGAACCATTTTTCACGGCGCTTCCACCTCGACATTCGAGCCTATCTTTCTGTAATAAATATAAGCAGGTGGCAGTTGATTGATTTGCAACTGGTTATAAGGCAAAAATGCCAATGGCTGCTCCATAGCAGCAATTTTTGCAAAGCCGCTTTTTTGCAGAAACACTTCAATTAGACCAGTAGAACTTATCTTAGGCATAGACACGCGCAGCAACGTCAATGACGACAACCGCTGAGAACTCGCCGGATTTAATACATTTAGCGAGACTATTTTAGTCGCGGAGAACTCCTGCAAAAGCTCTCGCTCGTAATTGGAAATTTTATTTTTATTCTTTGCCAGACCAATAAACATTTCTTTGTCGATACTGGCTGATAAAAATAATAGCCACGCCAGACAGCAGCACAACACCCCCTTCATGAGCAACAATGCACTCTTCCCTTTCATCCTTGTTAATAAGGCATCAGCGCCTGCGCCAAATAAAATACCCCACAACGGTAGCAAATGACTCAAATTTCGCTCAAAGAATACGCCTTGCACCGAAAACACTAGCAAATAAAACACAGAGCACAGCGCGCTCAACACAAAAAATAACCGCCCAGCTCGCTGCAACTGAAATCCGGCTGCAAGCATCACCAGAAAAACTGGAATACCAAAAAATACAGCGAGATAAGCCAGCAGTTGCCACAGAGAAGTGAAATGCCACCACCCACCTTGCGCATCTGTTGCTGCATATTGATGCGTTAACAGACCAATGCCATACCAGAAACCAGACAAATCTTTAACTAGATAAGGTGCAGAAATCGCAACGCCAAATACAAAACCCACAAACCATAGCAATATTTGAGAGAGTCGCTGCTGCTTCCAAGCATTCACTGCAAAAGCCAGCAAAACCATAGGAAAAAAACTGAACTTGCAGGCAAATGCCACGCCCCAGATACTGGACTCCAACAACACACATGACCGCTTTTTTTGCTGGCAATTTTTCAATGCCAAGTAACAAGCCAGTGCCACCAAAAAAATCACAAACGATTCAGGTCTTGCATAGTGCGAATCCACTACAGCCTGTGGTGCAATAGCAAGAAATGCGGCGGAACATAACGCTGCTCTATCCCCATACAAATGTTTAGCAATGAAATACACTAAACACATCGCCAACAACTGGCACAGCACCGAGAAAATTCGATAGATAACCAATACGGGAACATCATGTATCCCGACCAACTCGCCTACTGATTGAAAGGCGTATAACACTGTGTGATAACTGGAAAAGTTGTACTGCTTTAATTTGTAAAAACCACCGGCAAAATCACCGCGCCAATCGGCGTTTTCCCAGTTGGTATCCAGTGTGCCACTGGCTTGCATGTGTTTGATAACCGCTTGCGGAATCAACTCATCGGCAAAATAGGTTTTAGGGTAAACATCCCAACGCAAAGCCAAAGCCAGCAACAACAAGCCAGCCAAGCCGATACGCGATAAACGGGACGAGAACGGTTGCATCACAACAGCACTGCGTGAGAGGAGGTGCTGCAATCTAGCAAAACAAGGCGCGGAGAGGAATAAATGGGGTGGCTGACGGGGCTCGAACCCGCGACAACAGGAATCACAATCCTGGACTCTACCAACTGAGCTACAGCCACCATAGAGATGTCGACGCCTCAATAAACGAGACAAACGACGAAAGAAAAGCGGAGCGCATTATAGAGTTTGATGCCGCAAATGCCAGCCCTAGCAAGCAACAACAAGCCGATCCATAAAAAATAGCGCGGTATTAAGCAGGCCTTGCAACATTGGCTGCCGGTGCTGTGCTCTTTTTGGGATACAAGTAAATGGAGATTTTGTCGCTGACGGCGCGCGTAATGCCCTGCAACTCCAAGCTGGACAAACCACTGATGCGATCAATATTGATTTTGTGCAAATGCACACAGGGGATATCGGACTGAAACTCGCGCAAATCCCCTTTGGTCAGCACCGGCAGAAACGGTCTCTCTGGCGTATGGCGTTTAATGATGGCATGCAGACCCACCGTCAACGGCATGGCCTTGGGTGCTTCATTGGGATTGCGCGAAGGCATGGCAATATAAAGTCCCTGCTTGCCGATCAGCGCGCCTGGGATAATGTTCAGCCCAGTGGGTGTCACGGCGCTGTCAGGGATTTTGAAGAAGGTGTCATGGTGGGCATTCGGGTTGGGCAGGATCACCAGCTTGCGATCCTCATGCTCCGGCAGAAAAATGTCGTAATTGCTGTACAACTGCTGCACGGGGCCGGAGTAGACGCACAGCGTCCGCTTAAACTGCATAATGAAAGCGATAGCGCGCGAGCGGTTCTGGATTTTCTCCAAATCCCACACCAGCGGGTCATTACCGCGTTTTAACAGCTCTTTGGCATCAACTTCTGACACGATTGCCACCTTAATTTTTTCTGAAAAACAGACTGCGATCAGTATACATGATGGCTTTACACCGACGAACGCCAAACGCATCACAGTTTTTAATTAGGTTTCTACTTAGTCCACAACTTCTGTGGATAAGTCTGTGTACTGCCCTCTAAAACAAGGCGTAGAACACGGCAACTCAAGAACCTGACTCAGATTGCTCAAAAAACAACCATAGTCTTATTTTCTTTTATATTCAAATAGTTACAGAATGTTTATTACAAATAACATGATTATACACACCCATCTTGGCGTTTTTGCCCACTTGCAACACAGCATGTGCATAACCACGTTAGCCACCATTAACTGTGGAACACCAGTGTCGAAACACTGCGTTTCACATTGCAGAAAAATGTCTGCGTAGCCTTCAGTTACAATGCGCCACTTTCTTTC
>CAZHQZ010000075.1:0-7071 GCA_964534675.1 uncultured Pseudomonadales bacterium
CAAAAGGTGGCGACGACGGCAAACTGCTGTACTGCTCGTTTTGTGGCAAGAGCCAACACGAGGTAAAAAAACTGATTGCTGGTCCTTCCGTGTTCATTTGTGATGAATGCGTAGATTTGTGCAATGACATTATTCGTGAAGAAATCCAAGAAAGTGCGACTGAATCTGGCAATGAAAAATTGCCCACTCCGCAAGAAATTAAGGAAACCTTAGACCAGTACGTTATCGGTCAGCAAAAAGCCAAGAAGATTCTTGCGGTGGCGGTGTACAACCACTACAAACGTCTGCGCGCTGGTGGCAACAAAAAAGAAGGCGAAGTCGAGCTGGGTAAAAGCAATATTCTGATGGTGGGACCAACTGGCAGCGGCAAAACCCTGCTGGCGGAAACACTGGCGCGCCTGCTGGATGTGCCGTTTACGATTGCCGATGCCACCACGCTGACCGAAGCCGGCTATGTGGGTGAAGACGTAGAAAACATCATCCAGAAGTTGTTGCAAAAGTGCGACTACGATGTAGAAAAAGCGCAGATCGGTATTGTCTACATTGATGAGATCGACAAAATCTCGCGCAAGTCAGATAACCCATCCATCACGCGCGATGTGTCGGGCGAAGGTGTGCAGCAGGCGCTGCTGAAGTTGATTGAGGGTACAGTGGCCTCTGTGCCGCCGCAAGGTGGTCGCAAACATCCACAGCAGGAATTTTTGCAGGTAGATACGCGCAATATTCTGTTCATTTGCGGTGGTGCATTTGCCGGCTTGGATAAAGTAATACGCGACCGCTTTGAAAAAGGCGGCATCGGTTTCAGCGCGGAAATCAAAAGTAAAGACAGCAGTAAAAATGTGGGTGAAGCACTGCGCGAATTGGAGCCAGAAGATTTGGTGCGCTACGGCTTGATTCCAGAGTTTGTCGGTCGCTTGCCTATCATTGCCACGTTGGAAGAACTGGACGAAGCGGCGTTAATCAGCATTTTGACCGAGCCGCGCAATGCCCTAACCAAACAATATGGGCGTTTGTTCGAAATGGAAAATGTTGAAATTGATTTTCGTGAAGATGCACTGCGTGCTGTGGCTAAAAAGGCTATGGAGCGTAAAACGGGTGCGCGAGGTCTGCGCTCCATCCTTGAAAATGTACTGCTAGACACCATGTACAAGTTGCCGTCTGAGAAAGATGTTTGCAAAGTGGTGATTGATGAGCCGGTGATTCGCGGTGATTCTGAACCGCTGCTGGTGTATCAATCCGTTGAGCCGCCGAAGCTGAGCAAAGCAGCATCTGACGAATAATCACAGCGAGTTTGTGATGAAAAAGGCGGCCTCAGAGGTCGCTTTTTTTTTGGCGTGTGTTGCCGTTTGTGAGCTAGACTGCGCATAAGGTTCGCTTGATTTGCTGTATTGCTGTGGAGGAATAAATGAGCCAATCGCTGGTGTTGCCGCTGTTACCGTTGCGCGATGTGGTGGTGTATCCACACATGGTCATTCCGCTGTTTGTGGGGCGCGACAAATCCATCAAGGCCCTTGAGCGCGCGATGGCGACAGACAAACAAGTGCTGTTGGTGGCGCAGCGTGACGCCACGGATGATGCACCTGCTGCCAGCGATTTGTATGATGTGGGCACGGTAGTGACCGTGCTGCAATTATTTAAATTGCACGACGATACCGTAAAAATATTGGTAGAAGGCGGGGCGCGCGCCACGATTCAGCAATTGCGCGAAACCGATGACTACGTTGTCGCCGAAATCGAAAAAATCGCAGAACAACTCATGGTGTCGCCCATGGTCGAACCCTTGATGGTAACTCTGCTGAAACAGTTTGAAGAATTCGCCACTTTGAGCAAGAAAATCCCGCCGGAAGTGTTGGGCGCTTTGGCAGCGATTGATGAGCTGGGGCGTTTGGTGGATACGATTGCCACACACATGCCGCTGAGTCTTGAACAAAAACAGGTGATGCTAGAAATGGCCGATCCTTTGGTGCGCGCCGAACACTTGCTCGGTGTGATGGAAAAAGAAATTGATTTGTTTCAGATGGAAAAACGCATACGCGGTCGTGTTAAAAAGCAAATGGAGCGCAGCCAGCGCGAGTATTATCTCAATGAACAGATGAAAGCTATCCAAAAGGAATTGGGTAATACAGAAAGCGGCAATGAGTTGGAGGATATAGAGAAAAAAATTGTCGCGGCCAAAATGTCGTCGGAAGCCGAAGAAAAAACGCGCCGCGAGTTGTCCAAGTTAAAAATGATGTCGCCTATGTCGGCGGAAGCGTCAGTCGTGCGCAGTTTTATTGATTGGATGACTTCTCTGCCTTGGAATAAACAAACGCGCTTGCGCCATGATTTGCAGCGCGCGGAAGATATTCTGAATCAAGATCACTACGGTTTAGAGGAAGTCAAAGAGCGCATTCTGGAATACTTGGCGGTGCAACAGCGCGTTAAAAAACTGCGTGGTTCGGTGCTGTGTTTGGTGGGGCCGCCAGGGGTGGGAAAAACTTCCTTGGGCGAATCCATTGCGCGCGCCACCAATCGCAAGTTTGTACGCATGGCATTAGGCGGTGTGCGCGATGAAGCAGAAATTCGCGGGCATCGCCGCACCTATATCGGCTCTATGCCGGGGAAATTGTTGCAAAAATTAGCCAAGGTGGAAGCCAATAACCCGCTGTTTTTATTTGATGAAATTGACAAGATAGGTATGGATCATCGCGGCGATCCGGCATCGGCATTGCTGGAAGTGTTGGATCCCGAGCAAAACAGCAAATTCAATGACCACTATTTGGAAGTGGATTACGATTTATCCAACGTCATGTTTATTTGTACGGCCAATTCGATGAATATTCCTGGGCCGCTGTTGGATCGCATGGAAATTATTCGCATCCCCGGCTATACCGAAGATGAGAAATTAAATATTGCCAAACGCTATTTGATTCCAAAACAGTTTAAAGCCAATGGTTTGGATCAACGCGAATGTGATATTGCCGACGAAGCCATCAAAGACATTATTCGTTTTTATACGCGTGAAGCTGGCGTGCGCGGTTTGGAGCGACAGTTGGCAAAAATCTGCCGCAAAGTGGTGAAAGCCAATGGTGGGCGCAGGCAGGCGCAACCTATCAAAGTCACCATAGGTAGCAGCAATTTAGAAACGTATTCGGGAGTGCGCAAATTCAATTACGGGCGCGCAGAAGAAGAGAGCAAAGTGGGGCAGGTGACGGGGCTGGCGTGGACGCAAGTGGGCGGCGAATTGCTGACCATTGAATCGGCGGCCGTGAAAGGCAAGGGAGCTATCGTGAAAACCGGTTCGCTGGGCGATGTGATGCAGGAGTCGATTCAAGCCGCGCTTACTGTGGTGCGCAGTCGCGCGCAGACGCTGGGCATTCCTGCGAATTTTCACGAGCAGTTTGACCTGCATATCCATGTGCCAGAGGGTGCAACGCCGAAAGACGGCCCCAGCGCGGGCATTGCCATGTGTACAGCGATGGTGTCGGTGTTGACCAACATCCCCGTGCGGGCCGATGTGGCGATGACGGGCGAAATCACCCTGCGCGGGCAAGTGCTGCCCATAGGCGGTTTGAAAGAAAAGTTGTTGGCAGCGCATCGTGGCGGTATCCGCACGGTCATCATTCCACAAGAAAACGAGCGCGACTTGAAAGAAATTCCAGACAACATCAAAGAAGAATTGCTGATTAAGCCGGTGAAGTGGATAGACGATGTGCTGGAAATTGCCCTGCAATACATGCCGGAGCCGCTGGTAGATGAAGTGCCGGTTGCAGGTGCAGCTTCAGAGGATGTGAGTGCTGGCAAGAAAAATATGGGGCGCGTCAGCACACATTAAGCGGATTGACAGCGAAAATATTCGACGAATATCACGGAATCGCAAAAGTTGTCTTGACCCTCGGCAGTGGCAGGGGTATAAAACCTGCCCTCGCTGGTCAGTAGCGTCGTTTGTAGCGTAGTGATTTCTGGCAAGCTGCAAGCAACAAGGAGCCGCGAGCGAACAGGTTGGATGCCGCCAACCGTGCCACCCAGACAAAATTTCAATGGAATACATCCAAGGGGTTTTCTTGTGAATAAAACAGATTTGATCGACGCAATTGCAACTGCTGCTGACCTGCCTAAGGCTGCTGCTGGTCGCGCACTTGATGCAGTAGTGGACAGCATCACCCAAGCACTGAAAAACAATGACCAAGTGACGCTGGTCGGTTTTGGTACTTTTGCCGTGAAGGAGCGCGCAGCGCGCACCGGTCGCAATCCTAAAACTGGCGAAGCGCTGGAAATCAAAGCCTCTAAACAGCCAGGATTTAAGCCGGGTAAAGCGTTGAAAGACGCGCTGAACTGAGAGGCATCAGCACACATAACCTGCTGAAATAACGCAGGAAATTCGAGAAAAGGCGCATAAAAATGCGCCTTTTTTTGTTACCATGCCGCATCCATTGATAGTGAGGCTCGTATGATCGGAGCAATGCGTGAAAAAATGCAGGGCGTGTTTGCCACTGTGGTGATTGTTTTTATTTGCGTGATGTTTGCTTTGTGGGGCGTAGAAACGCTTTTCAGCCGCAGTGCGCAAGCCAAAGCGCCGCTGACCGTGGATGGCATTGATATTAGCGAGCAACAAATTAATCAAGCGGTCAGCATGGCGCGTGAGCGTTACAGCGAAATGTTCAAAGGAAAAATGGATCCTTCGTTTCTGACCGACAAAATGTTGCGCGAGCCAGCGATTGAATCATTGATTGGCAGAACTGTGCTGGCCAAGCAAGTAGCGGGCATGAAAATGGCAGCCGCTCCTGCGTCGATTGATCGCGAAATTGTGCGCAACCCTGAGTTCAGTCAGGACGGTCAGCGTTTTGATTCCACTGCTTTCAAAGATAAATTGCGCAGCGCAGGCATGACGCCAGCGATGTATCGCGCGCGCCTGAATGACGCACTGGTGATGGAGCAATTACAACGCGGCGTAGCAGACACGGCCTTCACTACCGAAAAACAAATTGCTGCTATTGCCGCGCTGGAAGCACAAACCAGAAGTTTGGAGTATGTGCGTTTGGCTGAAAAAGATGCAGCAAACAATGTGCATCCTGATGACAAAGCAGTTGAGCAGTATTTTAAAGAGCATGCCAACGAGTTTATGACCGAAGAAACGGTAACGCTTGAATATTTGGATCTCAACAAGGCAGAGTTGGCACACGAAGCCACGGTTAGTGATGAAGAATTAAAAGACGCTTATGAAAAAGAAAAAGCGGCTTACAAGCCTTCCATTGAACGTCATGCCGCACATATTCTGGTGGAAGAAAAACCTGATGGCTCAGAAAAAGCGAAATTGGATACCATCACTCAAAAGCTGAAAGCTGGTGACAGTTTTGCTGATGTCGCTAAAAAATATTCCGACGACAAAGAATCCGCAGCTATGGGTGGCGATGTTGGTGTGAGTGCAGGCGATGTTTTTGAACCGGAGTTTGAGAAAGCGTTGGCGAGTTTAAACAAGGTGGGCGATGTTTCGGAGCCGGTTAAAACGCGCTATGGCTACCACATCATCAAGTTGTTGGATAAAAAAGACACGGCATTTCCTACGTTTGATGCGCGCAAAGCGGCGTTGAAAGAACAACTGTCTCGCGCTAAAGCGGATTCTGTTTACTCAGAAAAACTGAATGAAATGACAGACAGCACCTACAGCGCAGGTGATTTGGCAGGCCCTGCTGCCGAGTTAAAAATGTCTGTGCAGAAAACAGAAGCCTTTGGTCGCCGTGGCGGAAAAGGTTTGGCTGGACAGCAAAAAGTGATCGACGCAGCTTTTTCAGAAGATTTGTTGAACTCGGGTAAAAACAGTCAGGTGATTGAGTTGTCAGCAGACCGCGCTGTGGTTGTGCGCGTGGCAGACCATCAGTTGCCCAAACAAAAAGCATTGTCAGACGTTAAAACGCAAATCGTAGATGCTATTAAAAAAACACAGGCGGCCAGTGCGCTGAAAACTCAAGCGGAGGCCATTCGTCAGCGCGTGCAGGCAGGTGAGAACTTGAGCGAGGTGGCGAGCAAAGAGAAGTTGTCGCGCGTATTGCTGGAGAATCAAAAGGCGAATACGAGCGATGCCAATGCAGAGTTGGTGGCGCACGCGTTTACCTTGAGTGGTCAATCTGCGGATGCGTTTCAGTTGGCTAACGGTGATTGGGCGGTCATTCACTTATTGGCAATTCACAGTGCGCAGCCCGATAAAAACAGTGCTGCGTATAAAGCGGTGAGTGAGCAAATGAACAACAGTGTAGGCGCTGAAGAGTATGCGCTGTATCAACAGGCTTTGCGTCAAGCGGCAAAAGTTGAAAGAAGAGACACTGCAAACGATGACAACAAAGAAAACAGTGAGCAGCAGTAATTTATTGTTTTAGGCTAATTACTTTGCAGCGGCACGGGAACGGTCGGTGAAGATACGGGCAAAGGTGACAGATGCGCGCTGGCAATCTGTAGCAAAGCTACTGGATGCAAAGGTGTTTCTGTTATTTTTCTCGTTATTTTTCTTGTTGGTAGGCGCGGTAACAACATCAACAGGTTTGTACGGCTTTAGCAGTATTGATAGAGCGTTGTTTCGATTGGGCGGCAGGCTGCAAGGTCAAATGCCCGATTTGACGTCTTCTTATGTGCGCATTGATGTGCCGCATGCAGCAATGCAGCGTTTTCTGCATGATCCAGCCGGCGTTGGTGACATGATGGCGTTTCTCGCGCAGTTGCAAGCCAGCGGCATGAAAGGCGCGGCACTGGTTTTGCACAACACTTTGTGGAATCAATACAGTCTTAACGATGTGGCCGAACATACGCCAACGTCAGAGATGAGTACTGCCTCTGAACAGTTTCGCGCAATGGTGAGCAGAATGGCGATTTATCGTTCTCTGCTCGTTAACGAACGCGTGCTGCGCGCTAAAGTGGTTGAACCTGCGCACGAAATGCAGTTTTTTTTCAGCAACGATATGCTGCCAGTTTTGGCAACAGAACAAACAGATTTCATAGGAATTAGCGCACCACAAGCCGCGCATGGTGCATTAGAGCGCCCCTTGTTGTGGCGTGGAGAAAATGCCGTGCGTTACGATGCGCGTTTAGCCTTATTTGCCT
>CAZHQZ010000076.1:0-1343 GCA_964534675.1 uncultured Pseudomonadales bacterium
CGCGCGGCGAAAAAGAAGATGCGATTGCCTGTGTGCGCATGGCGCTGGATATGCGCGATCGCATGGTGGCGCTGCGCAGTAAATGGAAGAATGAGGGTATTTATAAACCACTGCATATCCGCTGCGGCATCAACACCGGCTACTGCACAGTGGGCAATTTTGGCTGCGAGAGCCGCATGGATTACACCATCGTCGGCGGGCAAGTGAATTTGGCCAGTCGTTTGGAATCCAATGCCGAACCGGATCAAATTTTAATTTCGCACGAAACGTTTGCGCTGATTAAAGACGTGATTGCCTGCGATGAAAAAGGCGAGATCACGGTGAAGGGCATTACGCGCCCGATACAGACGTATCAAGTCATCGACTTAAAAGAAAATATTGACGATACCGATCGAGTGATTTCAGCGCAGCACGAAGGTTTTGCGGTGAATATTGATATGCACAAAACCAGCCGCAAGCAGGCGGCGGCCTACTTGCGGGAATTGATTACACAGGTGGAGCAGTAACTCGCCGCGCTAACGGCGCGCTATCAGGCGATACCCGCCCAGAGAAAGCCCGCGCCCAATAATGCCAGTGCTAACACTTCCCACGCTTTGCCCAAATTGCACAGGGCGTAGAGGTAGGACAGCGGCGGCAGAAACACGCTCATGAAGCCCCATGCATAGTCGGTCTTGAACGACAAAATGATCAAATAGACCCAACTGAGCAGCAGGGAGGCAATGCCAAACAGGGTCAGCACGGAGGAAATGGAATCCATAAGGCACTCTCGACAAATAAAGGGGAACGGAAGCGGGCGCATTATAAGTGCTAGGGCGTGCGCGCCAAAGCCCACACATGCACCTGTTCTACACCCGCCGCCTGCAGCACCCGCGTGATTTCGGTAGCCGTGCTGCCAGTGGTCAATACGTCGTCCACCAAGGCCACGCTGCGGTAGGGCAGTGCGCCGCATACAGTAAAAGCACCGTGCAGATTGCTGTGCCGCTGTGCGCGGCTCAACCCCTGCTGACTGGTGGTGTTGCGCTGCCGCCGCACTGCGGCTGAAAGCGGCAAGTGCAATTGACGCGCCAGTACGCGCGCAATTTCTCGCCCTTGGTCGAAGCCGCGCTGACGCAAACGCCGCCAGTGCAGAGGCACCGGCATCACAGCGTCCGGCAATGCCATACCCGCTGCTTGGTAGTGCCGGTGTAAGTGCTGCGCAAAATGGCGCGCCAACCAATAACCGTACGCCAAGCGGCGGTTGTGTTTATAACTATTCAACAAACCGGCAATCGGTTCTTCATAACGAAACACACAACAGGCGTGATTGAAAACGGGAGGCGCTTGTAAACACTCCGCACACAACG
>CAZHQZ010000076.1:1443-5004 GCA_964534675.1 uncultured Pseudomonadales bacterium
GGTTGTTGTGCCGTCACAGTAAATTCGCGCGCCGCCGCGCCTTTACCCGGCATCAACTCCAGATAACTGCCCAACAGCGCATCCAAATTTTGCACGCGCACTAAACCCACAGCCGATTCCACTTTCCAAAACTGCGTGCCGGTATTCAACAGCGGCTGCGCATCGGTTTTTAATGCGGCATCTGCCTCTACACCTTGCATATCACTGCGCAACTGCAAACGCGTAATTTCACCCAAGGCAATGCCGCGATAGCGAATTTCACTGCCGACGCTCAAACCTTTGGCGTTGGGTAAATGCAAACGCACCCACACACCGGCATTCAGTGCCGCTTCTTTGCTGCTGAATAAACGGAAGCAATCGTCGCCGGCAATTTTTTGTGTGGTGGATGTCGCAGCAAAATTATCGAAAGCAATACCGCCTGCCAGCATTTGTGGCACAGAGCCTACGCGCACCGTGGCGCCACTCATACTCACTTTCATATCCAGTGCGCCGGCACGCCAAAAACGCGCGCCCGCTTGCAGTAGTTTTACCTGTGCTGCAGCAATATAAATACGGATTTGCACGCGCTTGCCGTCTGCACTGTGGCGAATATCTTGCACAGAACCCACCGCCAAACCGTGATACAACACCGGTGCACCAATTTGAATGCCACCCGCGTCTTCCGTTTCTATATTGAGGTGCAGGCCGGGCAGTGCATTCGGTGAAACCGTTGTCGCCTGTTGTTCATTGTCAAACAGAGAAAAACTATCGCCATCGTGAATATTTTTATCAGCGCGATCATCCGGTGTGTCAAAAGCAATGCCGCCCGCCAACATCGACACCATCGACGAAGTTTGCACTTGTATGCCTTTTTGCAAACTGGCACTGGCGTGCATGCCGCTCACATTCCAAAAACGACTGCTGCGATTGACGAGATAGCGGTATTCCGGTTTCACCAAAATATGAATGGCCACTTGCTTGCGTTCCAACTCGCTGTTTTGCACCACGCCCACCACAAAACCGCGGTAGTAAACCGGCGCGCCGTTGCTGATAGAACCGGCCAGCGGCGCGGTTAAACGCAAGTGCAAACCTGGCTCACTGAAGTCCATGGCATCTGGGCCAGAGGCGGCAATAAACTCGTGATCTTGTGCAGGATTGCCCGTGGTATCCGGCGTAAAAGCGAGATACGCTCCGCCGGAAGTCAAGGCATCCAAACCGGTAATGCCGGTGACGGAAAATTGTGGGCGCACCAACCAAAAACGCGTTTTATCGGTGATAAAAGATTCGAAGCGCGGGTCGATACCAAAACGCCCAATCACCGCGTCATCTTTGTTGCGATACCACACGTCGCGCAACTTGCCGACGGGAATACCTTTGTACATCACCTTGGTGACATTTTTTACCAAACCTTCTGCGGATGGAAAACGTACATTTACAAAGGTGCTGGTTTCTGCGGCTTCGTAATCTTGGAACAAAGTAAAACTATCTCCATTCACAGCGGGCGGCGTATCTTCATTGTCTTTGGGCAAACTGATGCTGACACCGCCCACCAACAAACTCGCCATAGAATCGGTTTTGATTTGTATGCCGCTCAAACTCATGTTGACTTGCACGCCGCTGGCATTCCAGAAGCGCGTATTTTTATGCACCATTTTGGCGAACTCCGGCAAAATGTATGCACTCACTTCCACACCGCTGCCGTCGGTGGCCATCGCCGCTGCTTGCACATAACCAATTTTAATTTGGCGCATAAAAATTGGTGCACCCGCGCCGAGTGAGCCCAAACGATCGGTGCGCAATTGAATATGCAAACCGGGCGCGCTGTCTGGCAGCGGGGGTGCCGCATTGTTCGCCACAAAATGTGCTGATGTTTCGCCGCTCAACTGTGTAGAAGGCAGTTGCACGCCGATGTAGTTGCCAGAAAAAATAGTGCCGATGCCGGAAATGCCGCCCAAAGAAATTTGCGGTTGCACCAACCAAAATTGCGCTTCTTTCGGTACGCCGCCGTATTTTTTAGCAACGGCTTTGTCCACTTCAATATCAACCAGCACGCCGCTCATATCATCTTTGACGTGCAGCTCGCGCACGATGCCAACGGTAATGCCTTTGTGTTTTACCGGCGTTTGATTGGCGACGATGCCATCGCCATTTTCAAACTCCACCGTAATGGTGGGACCCATATCCAACAGGCTGCGCCACACCAACCACATGCCCACAAATAAAGCGAGTACCGGCAGCAACCAAATGTAGGCAATATGCCGTTTTTTGGTGACGGCAGGTTGGGGCAGCGTGTTGTCATCCATGCAAAATACTTCCTGATTTATTTAACGCTTTCACGCACAAAAGCATCGGCATCCTGCACCCAACTATTCAAGACAGGCTTCATTTGCTCGACCGTGACTTTGTCTTTACCGGCAGGGCTACCCGTGCCGGCGCGCACCGCTTTTACCAAAGTTTTATTGGTTTGACTGTCGCGCAAACGCGCTTCCAAAAACACCACCAAACTTTGTTCTGGTTGCGCAGTTGCTGGCGACATGTCGGCAAAAATCATTGCCACCGGAATATTTTTTGCATCGTGCAATTTATCTTTTTCCGCAGTGGTTTTGACGCCAGTAATCGCTGCATCTAAACGCAGTACACCTGGCCCCGGTTTATCGACAATTTTCAACGTGCTGCCCAACTGATTGACGGCGCGGGTGTGAATATAGGTGAGCGCTTCCAACATGCGCCCTTTAGACACTTTCGCCAACAGCGGCGGGCGCGGATACAGGCCGATAGGGTCAATAATAATGGCGGTGTATTTGCCTTTTTTTAGCTCAGGACTCACCCACAACAAACTGGTGCCACCTGTGGCGGTTTTGTGTTCCTTCATGTTGGTGTAATCCACCAGCCAGCCAGAAAATTGGCTGTTGTAGGCTTTTTTCTCTAATTCTTTTTTACTGGGCGATTTTTTTTCGGTGTTTTTATTGGCAGCGACCGATTTTGTCGCCACTGTGTGTTCTGTTTTTGTATCCGTTTTTTGTGCTTGTGATTTTGTTGCTGCCGGCTGCACTTTGTTATCGGCCAAACCATTAAACCAACGGCTGATGGATGCGCAGCCACTCAACAACACCAGCAGCGACATGCCTAGCAATATCTGACGTACAACGTTCATTCACTACACCTATACGGAAATAAAACAGAGAGAAAAAGCAGAAGCGATCAGTCTGCGGATACTGCCGTATCCCAGATCAAGCGCGGGTCAAAACTCATGGAGGACAACATGGTGAATATTACCGCAGCACCGAAGGCTGTCGCACCCATGCCGGGCATCACGGCGGCGGTTTGTCCCAACTGCACCAAGCCCACCATCACCGCCACCACAAAAATATCCAACATGGACCAGCGCCCGAGAAACTCCACCACGCGATACACCACAATGCGCCGCTGCGTGTTCATCGGCCAACGGTATTGCACAGACAACAGCAGCACGATGAGGCTGGCCGCCTTGCCCAAAGGCACCACAAAACTGGCAACAAACACCACTGCAGCAATCGCATACATACCGTGATGCAACAGCAGCGCCACGCCGCCGATGATGGT
>CAZHQZ010000076.1:5104-7065 GCA_964534675.1 uncultured Pseudomonadales bacterium
CAGCAATCGCATACATACCGTGATGCAACAGCAGCGCCACGCCGCCGATGATGGTGGAGGGTTCGCCGCGATTGAATAACAGAATATTCATGATTGGCAGTGCATTGGCGGGAATCAGCAGCAGCAGCGCCAAAATCAGAAAAAACCAACTCAACACCAAGCTGTACGGTTTACGCATAAACACCAGCGCACCACAGCGCGTGCAATGCACCGAACCGTGAGCGGGACAGGCCTGCAATTGATGACAACTTTTACACAGCGCCAAACCGCGACTGGCTGCTGTGACTGCGGCGCGGGCTTCCAGCATTATCAACGCGGCTTTGGTGGCGGCTCGTCATCAGGCAGCGTGAACACTGCTTTGCCCGTGGGGCGTTCCGGCGGTGTTTCTGTTGGCTCTAATGACAGCGACAAACTGGACGCGCTGAGAATGGCATCGATGGCGCTGGTGTCTGCCACTTTGCCCGCTGCCGGTTTTTTTTCTTCGTCGTCAAAAGAGCCACGCAACCACGCCGGCACATCGCTGTCGCTACTGCTGTCTGCATTTTCAATGGGTGCTAAAGCTAAATCCGATTCAAACTCCAACACAAAGGCTTTGGCTTTTTCCAAATAATTATTGCTGGGCGCATCGGTTTTGATTTCATCTTCTGGCAAGAAGGCGGAGAAAAATCCGCGAATTTCTGCTAATTGATCTTCCAGCAACATCGGCACCAAACTGGAATACATATCCAATAAAGTGATAGCGTTTTTGGAAGAATCGGAATCGGTGGCGTACTGCAAACGGCTGGCAATGGCTTTGTTGAGAATGTGCAAGTCTTCGTAAATATTGATTAAACCATCAAAAGCAAACTGCCCTTTTTTACCGTTGTGCGTTAAAAAATATTGCGCCAGCAAATACATACCCGCCACGCGAAACACCGTTTCTTCTTCGGAGGATAAAGGCAAATGAAAGCGCGCCATCGGCCGCATGTACGCGGTTTTGGGGCAGCCGCAAGTGGGCGAAATCAAACCCAGCATAGAACTCAGTACGCGCTGCAGTGCCGTGGTTTGCACGATGGTGCGCTCTTCTGTCACCACTTCCAATTTCACTTCATCAATGGAGCGCGTGGCGTGAAAGCGCTCGATTACATCGTACAACTGCAGTGCCAGCGGGCAGTGCGTGTGCTCTTCCACTTTTAGTGGGCAGTGTGAACACTGCTTGAATCCCAACTCCGTCCACGCTGGCGGATTGGCAATGGGTTTGCTGATGAGCTCGAAGGTTTCGCCGTCGAGATCAAAATCAAACACCTCGGTGATTTTGTCGTTCAAGCCGATGCGGTAGGTGATGCGGATAGGTTCCATAGCTACGTTTCCTGCGCGCGATTTTTTTCGTATGCCTGCCAGAGTTCGTGTTGGTCGATCAGCGTTTCGATCAACAATGTACACAGCATCAGGCAAATAAAACAGTACAAACCGACGCCCGGTAGCAACTGCGCCATGTCTTTCAATTTCACCACCGATACCAGCACCGCCATCAAAAACACTTCCGGCATCGCCCACTCGCGCACATGGTAGTTGATGCGCAACAGACGCGGCAGCCACGCGGGTGCGCCACCCATTTGTAGGACTATGCCTACGGCAAAAACCAACCACAAATTGAGGAAAGGCGCGGCCAGCGCGCACACGGCCACCAAAGTGGCCACCTCCCAGTAGCCGCTGTTGCCCAGCGCCAAGACCGCGTGCGTGATCGACACGTCATGGCGCAAACCCGTGGACGACAAACTGAGCAGCGGCATGCCCATCGCCGGCACCAGCAAGATCAAGCCGATGACGGACAAAATCGCCGCGTGCAGCACGCTGTCAGGGCGACCTTCCTGCAAGCCGTGACCGCAGCGCGGGCAAACCGACTCGCTGCCCTCCGGCACGGCGATGTCTTGCAGCAACAAATCGCACTCGGCGCAGGCGGCGAGGTGGCTTTTCGGCGG
>CAZHQZ010000077.1:0-1903 GCA_964534675.1 uncultured Pseudomonadales bacterium
AGCACGCCGATATTTTTGGATTGCAGGTGATGCACGATGTGTTTGATGTCGGCGACGGAAATAGGATCCACGCCGGCAAACGGCTCATCCAGCAAAATAAAACGCGGCTCACTGGCGAGTGCGCGCGCAATTTCTACGCGCCGTCTTTCACCACCAGACAAACTCATGCCCAGAGAATCGGCAATATGCGTGATATGTAGTTCGTGCATCAATTCATCGACCAGCGCGAGCCGCTGTGCGGACGATAAATCTTTGCGTGTTTCGAGAATGGCAAGAATATTGTTGCGCACACTGAGTTTGCGAAATACAGATGCCTCTTGCGGCAAATAACCCAAGCCGCGGCGCGCTCGGCTGTGCATGGGCAAGTGCGTAATGTTTTCGTCATCCAGAAAAATTTCACCGCGGTCGGCGGGAATCAAACCGACCATCATGTAGAAGCAAGTGGTCTTACCTGCGCCGTTGGGGCCGAGCAAGCCGACGATTTCGCCGCTGGACACTTGCAGTGAAACATCGTTCACCACCGCGCGTTTTTTGTAGGCTTTTCCAAGATGCGAAGCTCGCAATGTATTAGTAGCAGTCACAACGTTTTACTCGGATTTGTTTTTAGCTTTGCTGTTGCTGGCAGGCGTTTGCTCGCTGGTTGACGGCGGGATAATCACGGTGATGCGTTGACTGTTGTCATTGCTGCCGGATGTGGACGCTTGTGCTTTGACGCGCTCGGCTTTGGTGTCGTATTCAATGCGATTGCCTTTGATGCTGCCGCTGTTTTGTTTGAGGGTCGCGCTGTCTTGCAGTGTGATTAAGTTTTTGGCGACATCAAAATAAATATTGATCGCTTGTGCGTCGACAACATCTTTGGGCCCCGTCAGTTGTTGATGGTAAGTGGCAGGGCTGCCGGTGGCGTGAATTTTGGTCAGCTTGTTGTTGGCGCTGTTGAGCACAACCGTGTTGGCAGAAATATGAATACTGCCCTGCTGCACATCCACATTGCCCGTGTAAGTGGTGATGCCGGTTTTGGCATCGCGTTCTGCGCTGTTGGCTTGGATTTCAATCGGTTTGCTGCGATCGTCTGGCAGCGCAAAAACACAACTGGTGGCGAACGCCAAGCCAAGAGCGGTGAGTTTAGCGAGGTGCTTCATGAATCTCCTTGACGCGTGAAGGAAGTAATAAATGATCGCGCCCAATATCAGCCCACATACCGACTGCATGCGACACGCTGTTGCGCACATGTATGGTAACAGCTTTGTCTGTTTGGGCGAGTTTGCGATCGGCGTTGACGTGTAAGTATTCGCTGGTGATGCGTGTGGGGCCGTTGGGTGTTGCGTTGCTGAATAAAGTGACGTTGCCGTACAAATCGATAATGCTGCTGGATTGGTAGGCAGTGGCGCTGTCGGCGGTGACTTCCCACGGCGTTTCGGTGGTTTTGTCGTTGCTGCGCCGCAATACATACAGATGCGGTGCTTCAATCAAACTGCGCTGATCGGCATCGAAATAAGTGATTTTTTTTCCGTTCAACTGCCGTATTTTGCGACCTGTCTCATCGAAGGAATCCAGTTGTGCGTTGTCGATGATAGTGTCGGGTTGCGGCTCGGCGGTTGCGGTATTGGTTGCGTGTGCTGCCGGTGCAACTTTGTCATCGTGACTCACGCTGAGGCCGATGAATGCGAGCGCAATCAACACAGCGGCAACCAGTAATTGGCGCGTCTTGCTCGTGAGAAAAGTGGCTCGCATTTGCTGTAAAAGGTTCGACATAAAATCAGTGTTGGATGTAACGTGCGTGGAGGGCATCTAACTGCCCTTGCGCCGCAAGAATAAATTCAGCCGCCTCGCGAACGGCTCCGTGTCCACCGCTGGCGGTGGTGACGAAGTCAGCGTGCTGGCGCACTATGTTAACGGCATTGGC
>CAZHQZ010000077.1:2003-5510 GCA_964534675.1 uncultured Pseudomonadales bacterium
CGACCTTCGCTGTCGTAGACGATGCCGCCATCGGACAGCACGCCATCGACATCCAGCAGCAGCAATCGAATAGCGCGGGCGCGCTGTTGTGCGTCTGTCATGCCAGTCATCAGGCTACCCCTGCTTTGAGGATGTCGTGCAGGTGGACAATGCCTTCAACCTGCTGATCGGCATTGGTCACGACCAGAGCGGTAATGTGTTTTTGTTCCATGATGGCCAAGGCTTCAGCAGCGAGCATGTGCTTACTCACGGTTTTGCCATTGCGTGTCATGACGCCGCTGATGCTGGCGTGGAGCAAATCGGAGATATTGCCCTGTAGGGCACGGCGCAGGTCGCCGTCGGTGAAGATGCCGAGCAAGTGCTGTTGTTCGTCGCAGACCGTGGTGAGCCCCAAGCCTTTGGCGTTCATCACCAGTAGCGCTTCGGTCAGCGAGGTATCGGGGGAGACTACAGGCACGCGCTCGCCCGTGTGCATGATGTCTTCAACTTTGAGCAACAGCTTGCGCCCCAGCGCCCCGCCCGGATGAGAGAAGGCAAAATCTTCGGCGGTGAAGCCGCGCGCTTCTAACAGCGCGATGGCCAGTGCGTCGCCCATCACCAGCGCCACGGTGGTGCTGGAGGTGGGGGCTAGGTCGAGCGGGCAGGCTTCAGACTCCACGCTGGCATCCAAATGCACATCGGAGGCTTGCGCCAGCGTGGATTGCGCGTTGCCGGTCATGCTAATCAGTGTCACGCCCATGCGCTTTATCAACGGTAACAGTGTCACCACTTCGGCGGTGGAGCCGGAGTTGGATAGAGCAACCACAATATCGCGCTGAGTAATCATGCCCATATCGCCGTGGCTGGCTTCGCCAGGATGGACGAAAAAAGCGGGGCTGCCAGTGCTGGCAAGTGTGGCGGCAATCTTGCGACCGATATGTCCAGACTTGCCCATGCCGGTGACGATGATGCGTCCTTCGCAGTGCAGTAATAATTCACAGGCGCGTGCAAAATCTGCATTGATTGCCTGTTGCAGGCGTTGTACAGCGGCATTTTCTACGCGCACCGTGCGCAGACCCGAGGCAAGGAAATCCGGTGAGCTGTGTTGAGCGTTCATCGTGTGCTGCGAGTGAATCCGTGAAGTGTGCGATGCAGTCCGTCGTGCCGTGCTGCGTGCGCAAATGGTATAGTGCTGGCCTTGAAAAGTCATGGTGAAAAGAGAGCTTTATTGCATGAATGGCCATATCGACCAGTGGATTGAAAACGTATTGAAAGATGCTTTGTCGGCCGAGCAGGTGCTGGTGGGTGGCGATGGTCGTCATTTTGAAATTACGGTAGTCAGCACGCAATTTGAAGGGCAGCGCCCAGTGAAAAAACAACAAATGGTTTACGCGGCGTTGAATGAAAAAATTGCTGACGGCACTATCCATGCGGTGATGATGCAAACCCTGACGCCAGCAGAGTGGCAAGCACGCTAATTTTTGTCGCGCTATTTTTTAGCAGCACGGCATACCAATTTTCTCGTTAAGGTTTTCTAATGGACAAACTGATTATTACCGGCGGCAAGCCGCTGTCTGGAGAAATCTACATCTCCGGTTCCAAAAACTCAGCGCTGCCGATATTGGCGGCGACATTGTTGTGCGAGGAGCCAGTGGTGCTCGGCAATCTTCCGCACTTGCATGACATCACCACCATGATTGAGCTGCTCGGCTGCATGGGCGTGAATGTGGTGGTCGACGAAAAAATGCGCGTGGAAGTGGATGCCGGTCAAGTGCAGGCATTTACTGCGCCATACGAATTGGTGAAAACCATGCGCGCCTCCATTTTGGTGTTGGGGCCGATGTTGGGGCGCTTTGGCAAAGCGCAAGTGTCTTTTCCTGGCGGCTGCGCTATCGGTTCGCGTCCGGTGGATTTGCATTTGCGCGGTATGGAAGCGCTGGGTGCCACCATTGAAGTAGAAGGTGGTTACATCAATGCTTCTTGTGAAGGACGTTTGAAAGGCGCGAAAATTTTTCTGGAAACCGTCACGGTGGGCGGCACAGAAAATATTTTGATGGCAGCCGTGTTGGCTGAAGGGCAAACTGTTATTCAGAATGCAGCGCTGGAGCCTGAAATTGTGGATCTCGCCAATTGCTTGATTGCGATGGGCGCAGATATTACCGGTCATGGTACAGACACGATTGTGATTAACGGCGTGGAAAAATTACACGGCTGTTCGTATGACGTGATGGCAGATCGTATAGAAACCGGCACTTATTTGGTGGCGGCAGCGGCCACATGCGGGCGCGTAAAATTAAAAAATACGCAAGCCGATTCGCTAGAAGCCGTCATTGCTAAGTTGCGTGAAGCGGGCGCAGAAATTGCGGTAGAAAAAAATACCATTACTTTGGATATGAAAGGTAAACGTCCCAAAGCGATCAGTGTACGCACTGCACCATATCCAGCATTTCCTACTGATATGCAGGCACAAATCACAGCGATGAATGCGGTGGCGGAAGGTGTAGGCACTATCACAGAAACAATTTTTGAAAACCGTTTGATTCAAGCGCATGAAATGAATCGCATGGGCGCAAAAATTACTATCGACGGCAATCACGCGGTGGTGACCGGCGTTGAGCGTTTGAAAGGTGCGCCCGTTATGGCGACGGATTTGCGCGCGTCCGCCAGCTTGGTGATCGCCGGTTTGGTGGCGGACGGTCAAACCGTGATTGATCGTATTTATCATATTGATCGCGGCTACGAATGTATCGAAGAAAAAATGATGCAGCTCGGCGCCAATATTCGCCGCGTGCCGGATTGATACCATGTTAGAAAAAAAGACAGCGTCAAAAAAAATCACCATCGCACTGACGAAAGGACGCTTGTTGCAAGAAACATTGCCGCTGCTGGCGCAGGCGGGCATCGCGCCCTTGGAAGATTTGCACACCTCGCGCAAATTGGTATTCGCCACCACGCGCGAAGATGTGCAGTTGGTGGTGTTGCGCGGTTCGGATGTGCCGACCTATGTGCAATTTGGCATTGCTGACCTTGGTGTTTCTGGCAAAGATGTCATTCTTGAACACGGCGGTGAAGGTTTTTATGAGCCGCTGGATTTGCAAATTGCGCGCTGTCGCTTGATGACGGCGGGTGTGGTCGGCGCGCCGTTGAAAGAAGGTCGCCTGCGCGTAGCAACCAAATTTGTGAACATTGCGCGTCGTTACTACGCCGAACAAGGGCGACAAGTGGATGTGGTGAAATTGTACGGCGCGATGGAGTTGGCGCCGATCATGGGGCTGGCCGATGAAATTGTCGATATTGTGGATACCGGCAATACCTTGCGTGCGAATGGTTTGGAAGCGCGTGAAATCATTGCGCACATCACTTCGCGTTTGATTGTGAATAAAGCGGCGATGAAAACACAACACGCTGCCATTCAAGCCATTATTGATGCGATGGCCGCCGCTGTTGCGGCAAAAGGTGCGGCGTGAACATTAAACAAATTCCATACGAGTCGAATCTTTTCTCGTTGCAATGGCAGCAGTTTTCTGG
>CAZHQZ010000077.1:5610-7053 GCA_964534675.1 uncultured Pseudomonadales bacterium
GGAAAAGCGTCTTATCCCTCTTCGGTGTTGATGAATGCGATTCCCGCCAAAGTGGCTGGTGTGGATGAAGTGGTGATGGTGGTGCCTGCGCCGCGCGGCGAACTCAATGAAATGGTGTTAGCGGCCGCAGCAATTGCCGGTGTAGACAAAGTATTCACGATCGGCGGTGCGCAAGCGATCGCGGCGCTGGCATACGGCACAGAAACCGTGCCTAGCGTGGATAAAATTGTGGGTCCCGGCAATATTTATGTCGCCACCGCCAAGCGCGAAGTGTTTGGGCAAGTGGGCATCGACATGATTGCGGGGCCTTCCGAGATTTTGGTGGTTTGTGATGGCAAAACAGATCCTGATTGGATCGCGATGGATTTGTTTTCGCAAGCCGAGCACGACGAAGATGCGCAGTCGATTTTAATTTCACCCGATAAAGATTTTTTAGATGCCGTGCAAGCGAGCTGCAAGCGGCTGCTGCCTAGCTTGGAGCGCAAAGAAATTATTCGCGCGGCGATGGAAAAGCGCAGCTTGTTTATTCAAGTGGCTAATTTGGATGAGGCGGCCGAGCTGTGCAATTTTATTGCGCCCGAGCACTTAGAGTTGTCGGTAGCAGAGCCAGAGTTATTGGCGGAAAAAATTCGCCATGCCGGTGCCATATTTTTGGGTCGCCACACACCGGAAGCGCTGGGCGATTACTGCGCGGGTCCCAACCATGTGTTGCCAACATCTGGCACTGCGCGGTTTTCATCGCCGCTCGGTGTGTATGATTTTCAAAAGCGCACATCGATAATCAATGTGTCAGCGCAGGGCGCGGATACCTTGGGGCGCATCGCTTCGGTGTTGGCGCGTGGCGAAGGTTTAACCGCGCACGCTCGCTCTGCAGAATGTCGCTTAAAAAATCAGATTGAAAAGTGAGATTGAAATGAGCCGCTATTGGAGTCGTTTTGTTCACACTTTGGTGCCGTATACACCGGGTGAACAGCCAAAGATTGCCAATTTGGTGAAGCTGAACACCAATGAAAATCCTTACGCACCTTCGCCCAAAGCTGTGGCGGCTATGCAAGCAGAAGTGGGTGAAGACCTGCGTTTATATCCCGATCCAGATTCCACAAAACTGAAACAGGCGATTGCGCACTACTACGATGTGAATGTGGACAACGTGTTTGTCGGCAATGGTTCCGATGAAGTGTTGGCACATATTTTTCACGGTTTGTTTCAGCAAGAACAGGTCATTTTATTTCCCGACATCAGCTACAGTTTTTATCCGGTGTACTGCGGTCTGTACAATATCGCGTTTCGCCAAATTCCATTGCGCGAAGATTTTTCCATCCGTGTGGACGATTATGCGCAGCCGAACGGCGGTATTATTTTCCCCAACCCCAATGCACCAACGGGCGTGTTGCTACCTTTGGCGGCGATTGAATCATTGTTGCAACGCAATACAGAATCGGT
>CAZHQZ010000078.1:0-6974 GCA_964534675.1 uncultured Pseudomonadales bacterium
GTTTGTGTGCGCCATGCCATCGACATACTGCTTTGCGCTGTGAGTGACTGCCCAGTGTTCGTACTGGGGCATGCCTTTGTAGGCTGAATGCTCGTCGGTGCAGAGCGTGGAGCCTTCTGCAACCACCGCCATGACCTCGGCCTGAATGACTGGCGTACTGGTTCCGGTAATAACTTTGGCTTTCACTTTGCCGTCGCGCTGCTTCATGCCGATGACGGGCGTTTTTCCAGCAGTACCACGACCCGCTTTCAGCTTCTTGCTGCCATGTTTGTTCTTTTCCTTGCCCCCAAAGTAGGTTTCATCAGCCTCTACGATACCTGACAGCAGGCCGCCACCATCAGAGGTGTCGTTACCGCAGGCTTCCCGCAAACGCTGGAGCATGAACCATGCGCTCTTTTGGGTAATTCCGATTTCTTTCGACAGTTGCAAGGATGAAATTCCCTTTCTGGCCGTGGTCAGCAGGTACATTGTATATAACCAAGACACCAAGGGAACGTGCGATCTTTCCATAACCGTTCCAGTCCTGACGGTGAAGTTCTTGCGGCAAGACTTGCAGCGGTAATACTGGCCATCATCTCGCTTTAAGGAGCTTATCTCCTTGTGGGCGCAATAAGGGCAAATCGGCGCGCCGCCCCATATCTTGTCCTCAAAGTACAAGCGAGCTGATTCCTCAGTCGGAAACATCCTGAAAAACTCGTAGGCACTTATTGTTACGTTACACATGGCTTCTACTCATCTATACCGTAGAGCCATTATACAACAAATTGGGACGTTAAGTATATAATTCCCATAAAAAAACCCTTCTATTACGCACGCAGCGTGAACTGCGTCATGTTTTAACCTTTCTTCCGCGCAACAACGTGGATATAGCGCCCCAGCCATTTGTAGGGCTCTTGTCTGCCCAATTCCTGTTCCAGCGCCAATAGTGTGTCCGCCTCGATTTTTACGCCCGGAAACAAATAATCGTGCAGGCAGCGCACGCCCGTCACTTGCACCACCTCCATCTCCTGCTGCGCCAACCACGCCAACACTTGCGGCGCAGATTGTGGGCTGATGGGGGTCAAGCTGCCCGCTTCACCCGCTTTATCCGCCGCGCGCGCGCGATCCACATTACCCTTCAGCAAGTTTTTCCACACGATAGATTCACGGTTGTAAAACGCCAGTGACAAATAACCCTGCGGCGCAATCCACGGCAGCAGTTGCGCCAGCGTTTCCAGCGGATCGACCAGCCACTCCAGCACGGCATGGCACACCACCACATCAAATGGCTGCGACGGCAACACCTGCGGCAATGCTTGAATACTAGCCTGCACACACTGCACGCAAGCGGTATCTAACCCCGCATCCATAAACTGCTGCTGCGCCTTTTCCAGCATGGGTGCTGCCGGTTCTGCCAGCACCACCTCATGCCCCAAGGCCGCGAGCCGCGCGCTCATCTGCCCCAAGCCGCCGCCCGCATCCAATACGCGCAGTTTTTTCCCTGCTTGCAGAGCAGGCAGCGCGGTGAGCAAGTCATCCCACAATAATTGCAGACGCAAATCGCCCTTTTTCGAGCCGTAAATCTTGCGCTCGAAACGCTCTGCTAAATGATCGAAGTGAATATCGCGTGTCATCCAAAAAACCAATGAACATCCGTGTTGCGGTTCATCCTATTGCATAGAATTAATTGTGCTGTCGATCGTGTTTTTGCTGATAAATCGCTTTGCTGGTTCTGTTTTCTTTCGCACGCAAACGCGCGCGCTCTTTGCGTGTCACTTTGCCGTCTGCCTTGGCTTTCGCTTCCGCATTGGCAATACCCGCTTCACGCTTCTCCAAATGCGCCGCTTCACGATTGGTCAGTTGTCCACTGGCAACGCCCTGCTCAATACGGGCATCCTGTTTATCCTGACGCGC
The DNA here is from genome assembly GCA_964534675.1 of uncultured Pseudomonadales bacterium. Lineage (GTDB taxonomy): Bacteria > Pseudomonadota > Gammaproteobacteria > Pseudomonadales > UBA7239 > UBA7239. The sequence continues at coordinate 1,894 of CAZHQZ010000078.1, forward strand.
ATCAATACGCGGCGTGTTGGCATCGGCATACACCAAACCACTGGCCATCACTGTCAATAACGCAAAATAACGCAGCTTCATGTTCCACCTCTCCAATGATTGAAAACACCCAAAAACTCGCGCCAGCTCAAACACTGCTGTTACGCAAGCCTTTGGAGCGACAGGGCGCGCTGTTAGTTCCGATTGTTCGATGCGCGATTGCGACAACTGCCTAGCCCGAACCTCGTAGCCACGGACGCGCAGGCGCTCGCTATGATAACCACACTCACTCTAGCCAGCGGCAACCCTATGAACGTACTGCTCACCGGCCCTTTCGGTACCATCGGCACTCGCGTATTAAACGAGCTCTTAGCACGCCAACACCGAGTTACTTGTTTTGATTTGGACAACAAAACCAATCGCAAAATAGCTGCCAGTTACGGCGAGCGCGTCCGCATGCTGTGGGGTGATATTACCGATGCTGCCAGCGTGAACGCTGCCGTGACAGGGCAAGAAGCCGTGATCCACCTCGCCGCTATTATTCCGCCACTCTCAGAAGAAAAACCGGTCATTGCAGAAAAGGTGAATGTGCAGGGAACCAAACTGGTGATCGACGCCATCGCCAAACAAAACAAAATGCCGTTGCTGGTTTTTCCTTCATCAATTTCTGTACACGGCTTCAGTAATAAACGCCAACCGCCCTGCCGCGTGGATATGGCGTTAGAAGCCAAAGACAACTACGCCGGCCATAAAATTGCGTGCGAGAATTTGTTGCGCGCCAGCAACATTCCTTGGGTAATTGTGCGCATTGGCGCTTGTGTCGATGCCATGAATGACAAAATTGGCGATCGCGCCGCCATGATGCGCCACATGTTTTCTTTGCACCCCGATACACGCATTGAATATTTACACCCGCGCGATGCCGCTACCGCCATGGCCAATGCCATCGAAAAACCAGAAGCCGTGGGAAAAACCTTATTTCTCGGCAGCGGAAAAAACAGCCAGACCTCGTGGCTAGAGTTTGTGAACATCACGCCGCGCGCAATGGGTTTGCGCGATTTATCATCGGATGATTTTGGTATTGAGCCTTACTACACCGATTGGATGGACACCAGAGAAAGCCAGCAACTCTTGCAATTCCAACATCTCGGCATGGAAGCGTATAAACGCGAATTAGCCTACCAATGGCGTTACAAACGCTTTCTGATTCTGCCGTTTCGCTGGCTGATCCGCCGTTATATGTTGAGCTTTTCACCTGCACACAAAAAATAACCCCCCCTCAATAATGCGGCGGTTTTTCTTGTGTGGAAGCCGCTGCACCATCCAAAGTAGCCTCCTGCATTTCACGCCACTGGCGATACAACACCTGCAACATTTGCTGCTGTTTTTCTGAGTCTTGCTGCAAGTTGGCAATCTGATTATTCAGGGCTTGCATGGCATCTTCCTGAAAAGCCAAGCGTATTTCTAGTTCTTCTATGCGCAACTGCAAGCGCACCATATTTTCTGCATCATTCATTTAATTGAACCGGCCGTTGTGAAAAACCAAAGTGGAAAAATCATCATATTCCGCACTGTGATGCACACGAATACGGCTGGCAGAGGCATACGGCACATCCAAACTCCCCATGCGATTCAGTGGCATTGCCAACACATGCGCCAGCAGTATGCGAATCGTGCCGCCGTGCGCCACCAACAACACATGCTCGCCGCGCATAGCTTGCAATAATTGTTGCCACGCCGCTAAAACGCGCTGCTCAAACACCTGCATTGGTTCACCATTGGGCGGTGCAGCATTCACAGGATCGGCAAAAAAACGCCGTGCATCACTGCCTTGCTCGCGCCACACATCTGCAATCAAACGCCCTTCCCAATCACCAAAATCCACTTCCCGAAACCCCTCCATCACAGAGAGCGATTTACTGCAACGCTGCGCCACCTCATCCGCAAACAACGCACAGCGCTGCAAAGGTGAAGAAACGATGTGCGTCCACACATTCACATCGTGCGTTTTCTCACGCAACTGCTGCCAGCCTTTTTCGTTCAACGGAAAATCAAGGCGGCCGCGATACACATGCCCGCCTTCACATTCACCGTGACGCAATAAATCAATCGTCGTTGTCTGCATTTATAATGCCCAAGTAATACACATTGACTATCAGTGAGAGGATCGCAGCATGGGCAATCGTCTGTCAAAAATCTATACCCGCACCGGCGATGACGGCACCACCGGCCTCGGTGACGGTAAGCGCACACGCAAAGACAGCCCGCGCATGGAAGCGATCGGCACTATCGACGAACTCAACAGCGTGATTGGCGTGATGCTCGCGCACCCTATGCCGCAAGACTTGCGCGAAGTTTTTACCACTATTCAGCATCGCCTGTTTGATCTCGGCGGCGAACTCGCCATGCCCGGCTACACCTTTATTGATGCCGGCGATGTGCAATGGATTGAAGAAACATTGGATCACTACAACGAAAACCTGCCACCGCTGAAAGATTTTATTCTCCCCGGCGGCACGGTCACGGCTGCCAATTGCCATCTCGCGCGCAGCATTTGTCGCCGCGCAGAACGCATTTTGGTACACATGCACGAGAGCGATCCGGTCAATGCACCTGTGCGTCAGTACATCAATCGTTTATCCGATTGGTTATTCGTTTGCGCGCGCGTGTTGAATCGTTTAGAAGGTACCGATTCGGAAGTGCTGTGGAAACCGAAGCCGGTGACTGCTGGAAAATAGCGGCAAATATCGCCTCACAACACCGTAGGGGCGCATGGCATGCGCCCTGCACATCAAAATGGTTTAGATGGTATCTATTTAAGATCAAAATTGCGGTAGTAAATCGACAGATTTTTCACCAACCCGCTTGCATCCACCTCAAACACATCCATCGCGTATTGCGGCTTATCCGGCGCTTGCGGGCTAACACCTATCACCTCCACGCAACAGATGTTGTTCTCCGCAGATTCGCGCGCCACGGTGAGCCGTGTATCCGCCAGCATCACCAAACCGCCGTAAAACTCGGTCAACTTTTGCTTGCCAGAAAATACGCCGAAGGGATGAACTAGCTCCGCATCCTCGGCAAACAGCGACAATAAACCTTCAAGATTTTTGTTGTTGATACAGACAACATAAGTGTGCGCTGCGCGCCTAGCTTTTTCTGCTGATGACATATCACACCTTTTTATTAGCGTTAACACGCACGTTCATTTCTGCCACCCCCTGATGGCGATTACTGCGAATAAATCGAATCTCGCCAACAGGTGACACGGTTTTACCACGCATCCGTTCAATCAAGGCAAGAAACAACACGCGCAACTCCATGCGTGCCAGCGCAGCACCCAAACAGTGGTGAATACCGTGACCAAATGCGATGTGTGGATTCTTTTTGCGAAAAATATTGAAGGTATACGGATCCTCAAACACATCCTCATCTCGATTGGCAGACGGATACCACACGGTCACTTTATCGCCGCGCTGTATAGCTTGATTTTGCAACACAAAATCTTCGCCCGCTGTGCGGCGATTAAAATGTACGGGGGATGTCCAGCGCAGTATTTCTTCAATCGCATCATCCATATATTTTTCTGGATCACTTTCCAAAACAGCGTACTGTTCTGGATGTTGCAACAAAGTGTAATAACCGTAAGCAATGGCATTGCGTGTGGTTTCTGTGCCACCAGTCATCAGCAGGTTAAAAAAGCGAATAATTTCTAAATCGTCCAGCTTGCGCGGCTGGCCATCCGCACTTGGAATCTCTGCATGCACCACTTTCGACATGACAGAATCATCAGGCGCTTGCTGACGTATTTGCTGTATCAAACCAAAGGCATACATACCCATTTCGGTTAGCTTGGCAATCAAAGGTGCTGTATCAACATTGGCATCATGTGCGGCAAAGGCAATCGCGGCATCGGCCCATTCCATTACACGATGCCAATCTGCGCGCGGAATATTTGCCATGGTGCAAATCACTTGCAGCGGCAACTGCGCGGCCACTTCATTGAGAAAATCGTAATTCTCTTTCTCTGCCACAGCATCCAGAATCTCTTTGGTCAGCGTTTGTACTTCACGCTCTAACAATTCCAATGTGCGCGGAAAAAAACCCTGCCCCACCAAGGCGCGAATATCATCGTGCTTGGGCGGGTCCATCATCGCCAACACCACGCCTGGCGCCATATCGGTGCTCATATCACCTAGCGTCGTGCCGCCACCTTGGCGCGCACCGTAACCCGTTTCTGACGAAAAGACTTTGTGATTTTTTAGCACAGCTTTTGCATCGGCGTGTTTACACACCACCCAAAAACTTTCTCCGTCTGGCGCTTGCTCTGTCGCTGGATGCAACCACACTGGCGCTTGTTCGCGCAAAGTTTTGAAAACTTGCTCAGGACAACCCTTATCAAATTGCTTTAGATCACAAAGATTGATGTCTTCCAACTTCATGCCAACACCTCTTATTTTTTTCGTTGTTCAAGGCCACAGCCAAGCAGCGCCGATCACGCCACTGGAATCACCGTGCTCTGCTTTGAGTAAGCGCGTGCGCACCACATCAGAAAAAATCCACGGCTCCCACTGCTCTGGCACTTCGCGATACAACTCATCCACATTGGAAACGCCACCGCCTAACACCACTACATCGGGGTCGATTACATTAATCACCACGGCCAAAGCGCGCGCTAATAACTGCACATAATCGCGCCACACACGCATGGCATCGGCATTGCCTGCACGCATTAACGCAATACCCTGCTGCGTTTTTTCAATAGTCAATCCCGCTGCGCGAAAACTGTTTCCCAAACTTCTGCCGCTCAACCAATTTTCAATACAGTTTTCACGCCCGCAAAAACAATGACGCACAGTGCGGCCTTCCACACTGCCACCGGGCATGACGTTATGCCCCCACTCGCCAGCGTTATTGTTTGGGCCTGCTAACAATTGTTGGCGTATCACCACGCCGCCGCCGACACCGGTGCCGAGAATCACACCGAACACGCTGTCTGCACCACGCCCTACACCTGCACGCGCTTCTGACAATGCAAAACAATCGGCATCATTCGCCAAGCGCACCGGTCGCGCCAAAAATTCATTTAAATCATGCAGCAG
>CAZHQZ010000079.1:0-6824 GCA_964534675.1 uncultured Pseudomonadales bacterium
CGCTCTAGCATTTCCTGCACTTGGCGTATGCGCTGCGCGGTATTTTTTATCGCCTCATTGGTGAATGGAATTGGCATCAAGTCATACAAGTGTCCTGCTGCACTGCAAAAACTCAAGTGTTCGCTGTAGGTGTGGACGTTATACATCGTAAGAAAATCTTTTAGTTGCGCGATGAAGTGTGTATCTAAAGGATCTGTGCCGCCCAATGAGAGTGACAATCCGTGCGCCAGCATGGGATAGCGCAAGGAGAGTTTATGTAGTTTTTTTAGCGGCTTGCCAGCAGTGTTGATCCAGTTATCTGGTGTAACTTCCAAAAAATCAACGGCACTACCTACGCCCTGTAAATCATTGAGCAGCGCCCGCCGGATACCAAGACCCGCACCCGTAACAGACACTGCGTCTGGCATTTTCTGTATGACGAGCCAATCAGTTCATCATACCTTCGCCGCACTTACCTTCACCGCACTTACCTTCGGCATGATTCTTGTTTTCATCAGGCTTAACAACGCTACCTTTGCTACCTTCTTTTTCGTTACCGCATTGTTCACCGCACGCACCTTCACCGCATTTGCCCTCCTTACAAGCTTTGGAATCTTCACCACATTTACCTTCGCCACCGGCTTTCTGATCTTTTGCGTGATCAAAATTGTAGCCAGATACTAATTCTGTGTTGCTAAACGGATTGCTTCCAGCCTGAGTCACAGGAGCAATCACCAAACCAGCAACGGTTACAGCGGCCAACAAATGTGATTTATTAGAAAAAGATTTTTTCATAGCAATACTCCTCAAAAAATGAATTGCTTTATCGATCAAGGAAAGGGTTTAGCGTGTTTTTTGTCATCTGCACGCAAACGCACTAAATCTTCTTTGGATGGTTTTTTGCCGGTTTCGTAGAAGTACGCCATTGATAATGCAACATCTCGGATATTGCCGCGAATTAAATTACCAATAAACAAGCTGTGCAAAATACTGCCGAAAACACCCATGCCCATTTCGTACGTCATGGTGCAAGTTAGCTTGCAAGATTTATCGTCAATTTTATCAATGCGATAAGTAAATCTTGCTTCACCAAATGGTTTCGCGGGTTTATTGCCATTGTGTAGGCGAATCACAAAACCGCGCCCTTCATTCCACTCGACAACTGTTTCATCCAAGGCCTGCTGCGGCCCTGAAACGCGACGGCTCGCGCCTACACCTTCTCTTTGCGCAGTCGTGATCGTGCATTTGGTGATATTCGGCACATAATTGTGCGCCAGCGATAAATCTTTCAGTTTGCCCCACGCTTGTTCAGCGGAGATTTTTGCCGTGGCGTTGTAAACAGCGATATGACCCATGAGCGGTTTTCCTGTTGGTGGATACGGTTCAGAATGCGCGATTCTACCCCATCGCGAGGCGCGCCTATGACACTCACTATCGGCTGGATTGGACTCGGCACCATGGGTGGCCCGATGGCCGGACATTTGCTGCGGGCGGGACACACAGTGCAGGCGTTCAACCGTGGAGCAGAACGCGCTCAACGCTGGCAACAGCAGTATGGGCAGGCTTGCGTTGCGTCGATTGCTGAAGCAGTGACTGGCGCAGATATTGTCTTTACCTGTGTCGGCAACGATAACGATTTGCGCGCAGTCACCACAATCGCCTTCCCTCACATGCAAACAGATGCCGTGTGGGTGGACCACAGCACCACTTCCGCCACGGTAGCGCGCGAACTAGCTGCACTTGCTCAACAAGATCAATTGCATTTTTTGGATGCCCCTATTTCCGGCGGACAAGCCGGCGCAGAAAAAGGTCAACTGGCTGTGATGGCAGGCGGCGACAACCAAGTGTTTGAACGCATCAAACCCGTGCTGGCCGCCTATGCCAAACGCGCGCAGTGGATCGGCGAAAGCGGCGCGGGGCAGCTCACCAAAATGGTCAATCAAATTTGCTTTACTGGCGTTGTCGCAGGTCTTGCCGAAGGCTTGTACTTTGCTGAAAAAGTTGGCTTAAACACTGACGCAATGCTGGAGGTTATTTCACAAGGCGCCGCGCAATCGTGGCAAATGGACAACCGCGCTCACACCATGTTGCGCAGTGAATACAACTTTGGTTTTGCTGTGGATTTGGTGAGAAAAGATCTCGATATTGTTCTCTCTACTGCGAAAGATTCGCATTGCCAATTAGATGGCGTTACACAAATCAACGAATGGTACGAGGAACTACAAAAAATGGGATATGGCACTAGCGATACCTCTGTATTAATAGAGCGACTGCGCCACCAAAAAACTTGACAAGGCTTTGCACAAAGTCGCTAAATAGTCCTGAAGATTCAATCACTTGTTCTCACTATTTACGAGAATACGATTCATTCCCATCCGAGGATAAAAAAATGAAAGGCGACAAAAAAATTATCGAGATTCTCAACAAATTGTTGGTCGGCGAATTGACCGCTGTTGACCAATACCTCATCCACGGCGAAATGTATGCTGATTTTGGCCTGAAAAAACTGGCTGAAAAAAGCCTGCACGAATCTGAACACGAAAGATTGCACGCGCGCGCGATTATTCAGCGCATTCTATTTTTAGAGGGAAAGCCTCAAATGGAAAAGCGCAACCCGCTGACCGTGGGAAAAAGCGTTGTCGAAATGTTGAAATCGGATTTAGCGCTGGAATACCACGTTGTCGGCGAACTCAAAAAAGCCATTGCTGCCTGCGAAGCTACGCAAGACTATGTCACGCGTGAAATGCTGACCGTGCAGTTGGATGATACAGAAGTGGATCACGCCTACTGGCTTGAACAGCAAATTCGCCTGATTGAGATGGTTGGCTTACAAAATTATCAACAGTCACAAATTGGAGATGCACCATGAAAGGTGACAAAAAAATTATCGACTGCTTGAACAAAGTGCTCAAAAACGAGCTGACGGCCATCAACCAATATTTCTTGCATGCGCGCATGTTGCGCAACTGGGGTTTGGAAAAACTCAACGATCACGAATACAAACAATCTATTCGTGTGATGAAAGAAGCGGATAAATTGATCGAACGCATCCTGTTCTTGGAAGGACTGCCCAATTTGCAGAACCTCGGCAAATTGCTGATTGGTGAAACCCCGGTTGAATGCCTAGTAGGAGATTTGAAGTACGAACATGACATCCAGCGCCCCCTGCTGCTAGAGGCGGTTGAACTCTGCGAAGCTCAACAGGATTACGTCAGCCGTGAGCTGCTGGAAGACTTGCTGGAGCACTGCGAGGAAGCCATTGACTGGCTGGAAACTCAGCACAGCCTGATTAGTGAGGTGGGCTCTGCCAACTATTTGCAGTCCCATATCGGCAGTAACGATTGACAAACCCAGTAATGCAAACGAGAATAAATCTCATTGATGTTTGCTGGGGTGTTCTTATGTACGTCTGTGTCTGCCGTGCTGTTACAGAAAAGAATATCCGTGATGCGGTACGCGCTGGTGCGCACACCATGAAAGACTTGCGCGAGCAGTTAGGTGTAGGTGAAGACTGCGGCTGCTGTGGAAGCTGCGCCAAGCAGTGCTTGCGCGAAGCCAACGCAGAACTGTCACACGACAACCCCCACAAGCGGCATCTTTACGTCGCGGCTTAAACAACATCATCCCCTGCCACCCAATCAATCTCCAAAGTCGCCTTTTCCTGAAAATGACTCGGTAGCTCAGCGGTAATGGCAGGTGCTAGTTTTTTGAAATCACTGACTTGTTTAACCAAGTTTCCTTTTCCACTCACTAACTGCCCTTCCGCCTTGTTGTAGGCTTCAGCCGCTGATTCAATGCTGTTCTTGATTTTTGTAAAGCTAGCAAGAAAGGAGTTGAGTTTATTGAATACCGACTCAGCTTTACTCGCCAAAGCTGCCGTATGTTTGTTTTGATCTTCAAACCGCCACAACTGACGCACAATATTGAGGCTGGTTAGCAAAGTTGTCGGCGTTGCCACCAGCACGTTGTTTTCTATTGAGCGCTGAAATAATTGCTCATCCGCTTTCAAGGCTTCGACAAATGCCGACTCGATAGGCACGAACATAAACACCATGTCTGGTGAGTTAAGACCTGGAAGTCGATAATATTCGCGATCAGCCAATTCTTTGATGCGATTTCCCACCGCCTGCACATGCTCCTTCAATGCTGCTGCACGCTCTATTTCGTCTTCTGCATTCACAAAGCGCACATAGGCGTTGAGCGACACTTTGGCATCGATAATTAAATGTTTTTCTTGCGGCAGATAAACCACGGCATCAGGTCGCTGACGACCCTCTTCACCCGTAATACTCACTTCACGTTGATAATCTTTACCCAACTGTAATCCAGATCGATCCAGTACATTTTCTAATACCAATTCCCCCCAGTTTCCCTGTAATTTCTTCTGACCACGCAATGCGGTAGAAAGCTCATGCGCCTCCGTTGTCATTTTTTGATTGAGGGATTTTAAATTTTCTAATTCTTTTTTTAGCTCTCCTTGCTGAACTGTTTCGCGATGATGTATGTCTTGCACTTCTTTTTTGAAGTTATCGATAGATTGCTGAAAAGGTGAAATGACTGCGCTCAATGTGAGCTTGCTATTTTCCTGTAACGACTTAGCCTTGGCTTCCAAAATCTCATTGGATAGCACTTTGAAATGTTCTGTTAAATTATTTTTTTGCTGTTCAAATGTTGCCATTTCTCGCGCATGGCTAGCCTCCTTCTCTAACTGCTGCGCTTTCAACTCCGCATAACGTTTTTCGATTGCATAACTTTGTTGATTAGCCTGCTCCAGTTTTGTTTGCCAAACATTGCATTCTGCTTTGTGCTCTCGCACAGCGACCTGCCACTCCTTTTGCGCCGCCAGCACTCTATCTTCTGCTGCCTGTAATTGCGCTTGCAAGGTGGCGGTGGTTACTTGCAGCTCCTGCCAACGCAAATTAGCGGCTTGCACCTGCTTTTCTTTGCGAGCAACAGCAAAGAAAAACCCCACTACTCCGCCTATTGCCGCAAGAAGCAGCAGAACCACAATAACTTCAGGCGTCCAAAGACTGGTAGGCATAATCAATCCTGTCTTAAAAAATAAACATTCTACGCGCTCAGCAGAGCAGTACTACTACGGCAATTAATTACAACGACGACTCAAGAAACAAAAAAGCCGCTAAGTTTCCCAAGCGGCTTTTTGAATTGGTCGGGACGAGAGGATTTGAACCTCCGACCACTTGACCCCCAGTCAAGTGCGCTACCAAGCTGCGCTACGCCCCGTAATACTGCCCGTATTATTTTTGGACTTGAGGCTGCGGCGATAACACAGCGAGCAGGTCTTCAAGATCAGTAATCATCTCACGCACTAGGGTGCGAAAACGTTCGGCACTTTCATCCACAATCGTGCCTTCGTCGGTTAAACGCTGGCGCGCGCCGCCGATGGTGAATCCGTGTTCATACAGTAATGAACGAATCTGACGAATGGTCATAACTTCTTGGCGCTGGTAGTAACGGCGGTTGCCGCGGCGCTTCACCGGCTTCAGTTGCGGAAACTCTTGCTCCCAGTAGCGCAGCACATGCGGTTTTACGTCGCAAAGCTCACTCACTTCCCCGATGGTGAAATAGCGCTTCCCAGGGATGGGTGGGAGTTCGTCGTTATTGCCGGGTTCCAGCATCATTTAATTCAATATCCTATTGGTTACTACATCAGTCGATCGATTGATCGACTTCACCTTCGTATGCTTCTACGCGCGCTTTTAACTTCTGGCCTGGCCTAAAAGTGACAACACGGCGTGCGGTAATGGGTATCTCTTCACCGGTTTTGGGATTGCGACCTGGACGCTGACTTTTGTCGCGCAGATCAAAATTTCCAAAGCCGGACAATTTTACATTTTTGTTCTGCGCTAATGAAGTGCGAATCTCTTCAAAAAACACTTCGACAATTTCTTTTGCTTCACGTTTGTTGAGCCCTAGCTCTTCATAAAGCTTTTCAGCGAGGTCAGCTTTGGTCAGTGCTTCGGACATTGTTAATTCCTTAACGTGGCACCGTGTTCGCGCCCTACAGCAGCAATAACGGCATCAACCCATTCAACAATTTCGACTTCGTTTAGAGTGCGCGAAGCCTGCTGAAAGGTCAAGCCCAAAGCAACACTTTTTCTTGTAGATTCAATGTGTTCGCCCACATATACGTCAAACACCTTGAGGTTGATGAGACAAGCGCCTGCCGCTGTTCGCACCGTGTCGCACAATGCGGATACGGGCAGAGCACGATCTACCACCACGGCCAAATCACGACGCACTTCAGGGAAACGCGACACCGCTGCAAACGCAGGCTGCCGCGCCGCCAGCAGTGCCTCGCGCTCCATTTCAAACACCAGCACAGTGCCGGGAATATCCAGTTTACGCAGCAACTCAGGATGCAAAGCGCCGATCAATCCCACCTGACGACCCGCTGCAACAATGGCAGCCGTCTGCCCTGGGTGCAGCGCAGGATGTTGCGCTGGAGCGAACGAAAAATCATCAGCCCTGCCCGTGCGCGCCAGCAGTGCCTGTACATCACCTTTGATGTCGTAAAAATCCACTTTGTCGGTAGCACCACCGCCCCAAGATTCAGGGTGACGAGCACCGTACAGCAAACCCGCCAGTACAGGCTGTTGTGCAAGTTTCCCGCCCTCCAGCCGGAAGCGCAGACCTGACTCAAAAAAGCGCGCTCTATCCTGCTGGCGATTCAAGTTGTATTGCAGCGTGCTAACCAAACTGGGGATCAGGCTGGCGCGCATAGCTGACATGTCCGCCGAAATGGGATTGCGCACACTGACCGACACCTGCTCCGGCTCGAACATCGCCTGCAACTCTGGCGAAATAAACGAGTAACTGATGAC
>CAZHQZ010000080.1:0-2022 GCA_964534675.1 uncultured Pseudomonadales bacterium
GCCGTCGGCAGTATTTTGGAGGGCAAAACCGATAGCGATGGCGGCATTTTGTCACCGCATCCTTTGCCCGATGCGCAGCTTGTTTCTCTTGTCGCCAGCAGCAAGGCGTAACTCATGACCGCACTCAACGACACCAGTAATTTGTACAAAAAAATTAAAAACGGCGAGTTTGTGGTCACAGCAGAATTGTCGCCGCCAAAAGTGCCAGATTTGTCACGTTTGGATAAACATCTTGCACATTATCGTCGCGGCGTAGATGCCATTAATGTGTTGGATATGCCGTCTGCCACTTTGCGTATGTCATCCATCGGCACAGCGATTTATGTGAAGCAACAAGGTTTGGAACCGGTGATGCAAATGACTTGCCGCGACCGTTCTAAGCTCGGCATGCAAGCGGATTTAATTTCTGCCTACGCGCACGGCATACGCAATATTTTGTGTTTGACCGGTGATTATGTGACGTTTGGCGATCATCCAATGTCCAAGCCGGTGTACGACATGGATTCCACTAACGCGATCATGATGGTCAATCAATTGCGTAAAGTAGGCAAATCTTACGGCGGCGGCGCGATTGCCGACAGTGCGAAAGAAGACCCGTTCAAAATGCAGTGGTGTATCGGCGGCGCGGCAAATCCTGCGGGTAATAAACCGGAACATTTGGCGCGCGCGATGGCAAAAAAAGCGGCTGCCGGTGTGGATTTTTTGCAGACGCAACCCGTTTACGATTTGGACACATTTGATAAATGGTGGAAGGCGATGGAGCGCGAAGGCGTGACGAAAAAAGTCGCCATCCTGCCTGGAATTTTGCCGCCACGCTCGCACAAAGGCCTCGCGTTTATGATGCAGCATGTGCCAGGCATTTGGGTACCGCCTCATATTGAGCAACGCATACGCGATGCGCAAAATCAGCAACAAGAGGCGCTGGATTTAGCATTGGAAACCATGCGCGTTTTGAAAGAACGCTACCCGATAGCAGGCTTTCATATTTACCCGTTGGCGTGGACAGAGAACGTGCCATATTTGTTGAGTGAGTTGGGGTTGTTGCCGCCAGAAGAAAATGCCGCTGCGTGAGAATGCAGAGCGATGAAATCCATCGGCAATAGATTGGCGGATTATCGCTATCACTTAGACCGCAACAGCGTGCTCAATTTCATGGGTTACAGCGATCCAGAAAAAGCGCGCAAACCTGTGTTGAAAATTACAGACGAACAAATGGCGCGCGCACATGAATTTGCGGAGCCGTGGGCCGCGGCAGTGGAAGTGCCGTTGTGTGGTATTGAGAACGACAAAATTCATCTTAAGCGCGGCGTAGAGCAGTTGGTGTTGCACAGCGAGCAACTGCCAAAAATTTTGCGTCACGCGGATTCAGTGGTGATTTTGCTGGCCAGTGCAGGCAATGCCGCCACGCTGGAATCCAAACGCTTGATGGATGAAGGAAAAATGGGGCAAGCGCTGGCGATGGACGCGGTGGGTTCGGCTATGGTGGTGGAAGCCATGAAAGCCCTCACCGATCAGGTGTCGGCGGAAGCGCAACAGCGCGGCTACGGCACCACGCTGCGCGTCGGCCCCGGCTATACCGGCTGGCATTTTGGCGATCAGGCGATTTTGTTCCGCTTTTTTGAGGGATTTGAAGCGCTACCCATCACCATGAGCGATGGCATTATGATGCGCCCACAGAAATCTTTACTCGGCATGGTGGGGCTGAACCCAGGCGCGAAAAATGCACCGGAAATTGAACCCTGCCGCCTGTGTGATCTCAAAAACTGTTCCATGCGCAAAGCGCCGTTTCGCGGCGCGGATGCGTGAGTTGTCTTTGTAAGCGGATTGCGCATGTCGCGGCAGTCTGTCTTTGCCTAAAATCACCGTTCGACCTACGGAGAAGTTGTCGATGAGCCGACCCAATACTGCCACGTTGTTACTGCGCTGCCCCGATCGCAAAGGCCTAAATGCTGCGATTGCCAATTTGTTGCTGCGCAATAACATCAATATTTTGGATGCCAATCAGCACACGGACGAAGAACA
>CAZHQZ010000080.1:2122-3799 GCA_964534675.1 uncultured Pseudomonadales bacterium
TAAACCAATTTTAATAACCAACGAGAGGTGTTTATGAGCACAAGACTGGATGGAAAAGTAGCGATTGTGACGGGTGCGGCCAGCGGTATTGGTCGCGGCACGGCGGAGTTGTTGTTGCAGCACGGCGCGAAAGTGGTTGTTGCCGATATGAATGAAGAGGGCGGCAAAGCAGTGGTGGCTGAGTTGGGCGCTAATACGCGTTTTTTTAAATGCGATGTCACCAGCGAAGACAGCGTAAAAGCGATGATTGAATTCACTGTGGCGGAGTTTGGTAAGCTGGACATTCTGCACAATAATGCCGGTGCATTCGGCGCGCGCGGCACAGTGGAAGAAATCTCTACCAAAGATTTTGATTTTACTTTTGCATTGCTAGTGCGCTCTGTTTTCTTGGGCTGCAAATACGCCGCGATACAAATGCGCAAGCAAGGTCACGGTGGTTCTATCATCAATACAGCGAGTATTTCGGCGACTACGCCAGGTTATGGCCCCCATATTTATCAGGCGGCTAAAGCGGCGGTGTTGCAGTTATCAAAAACCTTTGCGCTGGAATTGGCGGAGCAAAAAATTCGCGTCAACTGCGTGTCACCCGGCGGTGTGTATACGCCGTTGGTGGGCAATGCGATTGGTTTAGATGCAGAGACGACTAAAAAAGTGGGTGAAGGTATGGGCGCAACACTGCCGATGAATCGCCCTGGTTATCCGCTGGATATTGCGCGCGGTGTCTTGTTTTTTGCTTCGGAAGATTCGGAGTTTGTGATCGGTCAAAACATGATTATCGACGGCGGTGAATCACTGGGCAAAAAGTTCAAGGATCAAGGCATACATTGATCGAACAGCTAGAAATAAAAAAGCAGGCTTCGCGCCTGCTTTTTTGTGTTCATCATCTACAGATTAATAGTCGTAGCCTTCTTCCCAGTTGTTTTCCTCGGCGACAGAACTGAAGAAATCATCTTCCTCTTTTTCTTCTTCCTCATCATCGTTCCAGAAACTGTCTTCTTCGTCTTCCAGCAATTCATCATCAACGGCATTGCCTTCCATGTCTTCAATTTGGAAGCCGTCAGCATTTTCGTAGGATTCTTCGGTATTTTTTTTGCGCTTGGCCATGGTGTCAACTCCGCTAGGGCTTGGGTTGCCCTGTTCAACGAGGGTATTGTGGCAGAATAGCCCTTTAATCGTGAAGATCCTGTGTTGCTGTGGAGGCAAAAAAATGGCTGAAGTAAAAGTGACTTATTGGCGTGAAATTCCCTGCTCCGTACAGGTAAAAGAGGGTCGTGGTAATCGGGCTGGCGCAGAGTTACCTAAAATTTACATGGTGACGGTGGACTCTGTTGCCACCAAGACCGGCGCGGTGAGTGCAGAGGATTATGCAGCCGGTTTTCGTATCGATAAATTTGAGCGCGAAGGCGAGCCTAAAGTGTTGGCGCAACAGATAGTGGATGAGTTGGTGGCGCAATACCCGCGTGAGTGGTTATGGGAACAGCGCGATAAAGCTGGTATTGATGCAGCGGGGCAGTCGTCGGTGGAAGCTGAGGCTGAGGAATAAACCATGCACAGCATGACGGCCTTTGCGCGCAAAGAGTGCGTAGAAAATTGGGGTGCGTTGGTGTGGGAGATTCGCTCGGTCAACCACCGCTATTTGGAGCCTGGGTTTCGCTTGCCGGATACGTTTCGTTTTTT
>CAZHQZ010000080.1:3899-6596 GCA_964534675.1 uncultured Pseudomonadales bacterium
CACATCAAAGAAGTAGAACGCATTGTGCGCGGCAAGGAAGCGGCTGGGCGCAAATTGGATTTCATGATGCAAGAACTGAATCGCGAGGCCAATACGTTGTCCTCTAAATCTATCAGCACTGTTACCACGCAAGCGGCGGTGGAAATGAAAGTGCTGATCGAGCAAATGCGTGAACAAGTGCAAAATATTGAGTAGCGCAATATGCAGACAGGGAAGGTTGCGTGAGAAATCAAACCGTCGATATCGCCAAAGGGATCGCTGGCGTGATGGTAGTGCTGGGGCATGTAATGGCATTTCGCTATGATCGAGGCGTGCTTCTCCATCTGTCGCATTTAACAACGCCGATATTTATTTTTCTTGCAGGTGTTTTTATTAAAACAGATAGGTCATTTGGCGATTCTATTAAAAGAAAATTGGATAGCTTGCTAAAGCCCTATCTCGCTACTTCTATATTGATTGGCGGGTTATTTTTCTTGCGCGGACATTTTGATGCGGTCTATTTTTGGGTGGGAGTCTTGTACGCCACCGGCCCTACTGTTGCGCTGTTTGCTATTTGGTTTATTCCGCATTTTTTTGTCTGTGTGTTGGTGGGTGTGTGGCTCATGCGCTGGTTGGAGTCCCCGACAATTTCTGCCGCAGCACGCTGGCTGACTGTTGTGGTGTTGGTGTTGGTGGGGCAGAAATGTTTGCCGCTGGTTTGGCAGTTGCCACTGCCTAGTGCTGAGTGGCGCAGCTTGCTGCGCCCCAGCCAGCATTGGCCCGGCTTGCCGTGGAGTTTGGATGCGCTGCCCTTGACGTTGGCTTTTCTTTTGTCAGGTAGATGGCTGTCGCAATCGGTTCGAGCTTTTCATTGCAATGGATGGTTGGCTTGCTTGTCTTTGGTAGTGTTGTTAGTGGGCGCGGGTTTGGATGAGGCGCTGTTGGATATCAACGGCCGCGTGTATCGCGATGTAATCGTAACTTCATTATTTGTTGCCGCAGGTATTTATGGCACTTTGTCGCTGTCTGCGTTGATTAAGTGCAATCATTTTTTTGCACGTTGTTTTTCCTATGTGGGTGAAAACTTTCTCTTTATTTTGTGTGTTCATGTCCTGGTTTTGCAGTTTGTGTTTCATCGCGTAGAGAGCGTGGCGCTTGAGTGGCATGCATGGTATATCGCGCCTGTTTTCTTGTTGAGTTTTATGATCTTGCTGCTGCTGACGTGGATAGTGCGCCAATATTCGCTTTTATCTCTGTTTTTCTTCCCTGTTATGAATAAGGAAATCAGTCAATGAAGCCTGTGTTGTCTGTTGTTATTCCAACATATAACGAAAAAGAAAATATTGCTTTGTTGTTATGCGAAATACAGGATGTTTTAGTGGGCGTTTCCACTGTATTTGAAATAATCGTGGTGGACGATGCCTCGTGTGACGGCACGGTTGAGGCAGTGCAAGTGCTATTACCCCGCATGCCTGCAGTTCGGATATTGCAGCGTACCAGCATGCGCGATCTCTCCTCGGCGATTGCAGAGGGTTTTGATGCAGCGCAAGGGGATTTTCTTTTAGTGATGGATGCGGATTTCCAGCATGACCCAAAAATTATTCCGCAGATGCTGAAGCAGTTGCAAGAAAATCAGGCAGAGATAGTGGTGGCAACACGCTACGCTGATGGTGGATCGGCAAAGGCATGGAGTGCATGGCGTTACCATCTGTCGCGTGGTGCGACAGCCGTAGCGCGACAGTTTGTGCCACAGACAGTGAGCGATCCCTTGAGTGGATTTTTTTTAGTGCGCCAAACAGCATGGGTGCGCATACGACAAAAATTACAACCGCAGGGCTTTAAGTTATTGTTTGATGTGCTGACAGTAGACCCATCCTTGCGCTGCGTGGAGTGCGGATATAATTTTTCAGCGCGCAAAAGTGGCAGAAGTAAATTAAATGGCAAAGTGATTTTTGCCTTTGTGCGCGCCTGTTGGCGATTATGGTGGCGCTTGGCATGAAAATAAAACAATACAGTGTGCTGGGCATTGCGTGTGCAGCGACTTATTTGCTGCTGTTGGTGCTACCTTTTTTGACGCGTTACGGTCTGTGGTTTGACGAAATTTTTAGCATCGCAATGTCACGCACTATCGACAGCATTGTCAGCATGGTAAAAACACAAGAAAACAATATGCTGCTGCATTATTGGTTACTCTGGATTCTGCAGCCGTGGAGTCACGATAGCGAAGTTTTTTGGCGCAGTTCTTCCGTTGTGTTGGTTATATTGTCGCTGTTGCCGTTACATGCTGCTGCGCGACGTTTATCCAATGTCGCAACGGCAAATATGGCTGTGCTGCTGTATGTCGCACAATTTATTGTGTTGGAACACACCAGAACCTGTCGCGGTTATTCCTTGGCATTGTTGTTGTCTTCGTTTGTGTTGTGGCGCTGGGTGCTGGCGTGTGAAAGCGGGCGTTGGCGCGATTGGTTGTTGGTCGGTGCTTTTGCCGGTTTGGGTGTATGGACACATTATTTTGCAGCATTGTTGCCGCCCGTGTTGCTGATAGCCATGTTGTGGCGCGATGGTTGGAAGCAGCCCTGGCGTCAGTTATGCGTGGCAACGTTGTGTTTTGTGTTGGTGGCTTTGCCGATTGTGTTGACGCGCCCGCCGGATGGTGCCGCACAAATTGGCTGGGCCAATGTGCCGACGTGGCAGTCAATTGCCATGACACTGTGGATG
>CAZHQZ010000081.1:0-6515 GCA_964534675.1 uncultured Pseudomonadales bacterium
TTCTTATAACCGAAAGATTTGTTTTATGTAAGTTTATTCTTTTTGGTTATTTGTGGGCTTGATGGCAAAGTCTTGGCTGACGGGCGGGGCGTACCAGCTATCGGCAAACAGAATTTTCGGCCACAGTTGTAGCGGGTTGTGCGCCAGTTCGTAACCGATCTGCAGCATGCCGGCGAGGGCTAGCCGCAGTGGATTTTGATACAGGGGTGGATTGTTGGTCAGCCCCGTTGGGGGTGGTGTGTCGGGCGGTTCGACAAACGTGCCGAATACGCGATCCCACAGCATCCAGCCAAAATTGCCGAGATTGATCAAACTGTGCTCGCCTTTGGCGGAGTGGTGAATGTAGTGGTAGTTGCCGATGCCGAAAAACGCACTCAGCCGCCGCAGCCAGCGCTTGTGCTGCATCTGTGCGTAATACGCCTCGCAGTGTGAATAGATACCCAAGCTGTGATTAAACAAACGCAGGATCAACGCCTCGACAATCATCGGTTCTGGGTTAAATAACTGTGTGCTGATGCCGATCAGCAGTTGCAGCGGCACGGCTACCAGTAGAAATAGCGGTGCAGCGACAAACACCGGCTGGGTGGTTGGCATCATCAAATGTTCCGTCATGTGATGTGAACGGTGCAGCAGCAGCCAAGGTAGACGGTAATTGTGACTGGTTCTGTGCAAGACGTAATAGACCAGATCAGCCAGCAGCAGGCTGAGAATGAGTGGTAAAGGGCGGGGCAAGGTGACGAGCGTGGGCACTTGTGCGAGCAGGGATTGGCACCATGCGGTGAAGCGATACACGATCTGCCAGCCGTCGCTGAACTGACCGCCGGACAGCTGATACAACCAGCCGATAACGCACAACATGATGAGCAACATCAGCACTTGCACGCCGTTGAGCGCAAACATCAACACAAACTCGCGCAGTGAATAGGGCTTGCCGGCGGCGCGCTCAAAGTGCGTGTAGCTGCGAAAAGTAACGATGGCGTTTTGCACCATCACAAACGCCAGCAGGGGTAAAAAAATCCAGAAAAATAATTTGCTCTGTGCGGGGTAGCGCTGCTCGATGTCGGTCAGCGTTTGCATCGCCAACATATAGCCGCTGTTGCCGTCATCAATAAAACCCGGCCCCACCATAATGCTGTGATGAAACATGGCATCGACCGTGACGCTCAGTGCATAGCCAATAGCAAACAGCAGCATGACGGGCAGCATCAGCCAGCGCCAGCGCTCGCTGATGTTGGGCAGTTCGGCGGTGAGAATACGGGGTAGGTGCATAGTAGATTCCTGTCTGAGGCATGACTGGATATGGGATGGATGATTTATCCTAGGCTGGCGGCTTAATAAATGCAAGTATATACTTGCACAATGAAATGATGAGATTGCAGTGATGGCTAGAGGTGAAACCAGAGAAAGGTTGCTGGATGGCGGTTTGCAGTTATTTGCCGCCCGTGGTTTTGATGGCGTGGCGGTGCGTGATTTAGAAGAGGCGGCGGGTTTGACGCCAGGGCGTGGCAGTTTCTACCGTCACTTTGCCGACAAAGTGGATTTGTTGGAGGTGGTGCTGGAGCGCGAGGTGGGCAAATTGCGCCTGTTGCGTGATGTGCAACAGCGTGCAGTAGCTGGGTCGCTAGGCGATACGCGCGCTGAATTGATTCTCGAGTTTCGCCTGATTCTGCGTGGGCTGGACAGTATTCGCGATCTGATTAGCTTATTGGGGCGTGAATATGGGCGCTTTCCAGAGCAAATGAGTGAGTTGCGCGCCGCGCTGATCGATGAGTCACGCAGTCTGACGTCGCATGATTTGCAGGCTCGAATGGATAGAGGGGAAATTCACAGTCGAGATGCCGCTAGTTTGACGGCAGTGTTGCATAGTGCGCTGGTGGGCTACCACCTGACGCGCACATATTTTGACGCGGCACCAGGCGGTGTAGATGAGGATGGTTTTGTTAGAGTGCTGGTGGCGTTGGTGTTGCCGGATTCACCGTGATGGTGAAGCAGTGGATTGCACAAAATAATAAAAGCGCGCGGCTTCATGCACCACAAGCAAGCTGTTGGTGGGCATATCAGAAAAATCACCTTCGTATGTGGCGATTTGTGTGTAGCCGTTGTCGCGCAGTTTTTGTAGATAAACTTGCGAGTTGTAGTCGTTCAAATCTTCCACCATGAAAATGCGCGGATTACCGGCGAGCGGTTCTGGCAAGGTTTGAGAGAAAATATCGCGGCGATCAATATTTTTGATCCAGTAAGTTTTCCCCGTTTTGCCTAACCACTGCTGCTTGAGTTGTTGCTGGAACATCAAGCGTTTGTCATTGTGGTGTGAGCGTAAGAGATTGGTTTGCAAAGGATATTGGATAGCGATGGGCTGCCAGCAAATTAGCAGCGTTAAAAATGTGGTTAACAATAGTTTGGCTGGTGCTTTTTGTGTGATGACGGTTATGCCAAGGGCGGGCAATAAAGTCATAGTTGCCGCTAATCCGCAAAAACTGCGATCAAAAAAAGCAGGGACATTGGCGAAATACAGCGCAAAAAACAAAAACGGAATAGTCAGCAGTAACAGGGTTTTGATTTGTTTTTTTATCGCAAGCGCTATCGCTCCGATAAAGCTGGCGGCTAGCAGTGGCCAGCCAAGTGTGGCGTAAAAATAGGCGGTGATATTTTTTAGTTGGATGAAAAAGCTGTAGTACTCCAGCAGCTCTGGTGGCTGCGGATTTTGGTAGTACAACTGTACGCTGCGTACACTGAGCCAGAAGTCGCGTGCGCTCATATCGCCACAAAAAAACATCAGTTGTAAAACAGCAAATACGATTGCCAATAGTGCAATACCTTGCAGAGCAATGTTCAGCAGTGTTTTGGTGTTGCGATTTTCTGTGCGCAATAAAGGTGTGCAGCACGCTAGTGCGGGGAAAATGCCCAGCATCAACTGACTGGCTTTGCCTGCTGTTGCAATGCCCAGCACAACGCCGTTGGCGAGCAGCCAAGTGCTGTTTTTCCATGCGTCTTTTTTGAAGGCTAACCCCAACAACACAGAACCCATAGCAGTGAGTAGTGCGTCGGGTCTGGCGTAGTGACTGCCTTGCACGGCGAGCGGAAACACGGTGTAGATAATCGCGCTGCACAGAGCGAGTGTTTGTCCGCTGGCTGTTGCTCCGCCTATCGCTCGTGCAGCGAGAGCAATAAATAACAAACTGACGGCATCCCAGAGCAGTGCAATGTGGTGCAATAAAACGATAGTGGGTGTGGAGATGCCGATCAGTCGCAACGGTTTGATGATGGCGGCAGAGAGCAGCATGTGGCCGCTAAAATTGTAATGATGTGCGTGCGGTGGGTTGTCGCGCACAACATTGGACGCAATGCTTTTTTGTTGCGCAGCTTGTTCGCCTAGGCGATACCAATCCGGCTGCCAGTTGCCATTATCTACCGCGTCATCCACAGCCCAGACAACGACTTGATCGTCAATTTGAAAATAAGTGCGCGGGCTGGTGTCGATGCGCAAAGTGAAAAAAATAATGAGAATAAAAATCCACAGCAGGCGGATAAAAAATTGTGCAGGTAATGTCGCTGTGGTCATGTGCTGCGATGGCGCGTCAATGCAGAGCTGAGGAATAACGGTAGGCGCTAAAGCCTTCAATGGTACTGCCGTTGATAACCGCAAAAGGAATGCCGCCACCGCCGCCCAGTTTTTGCATGCGCAATGCGGCGTTGGCATCTTTTTCTACATCGTATTCTTGGAAAGGAATATTTTTCTCGCGCAGCCATTGCTTGGCTTTTTTGCAAGCGCCACACCAAGAGGCGGTGTAGATTTCTACTTTTTTGGCAGATGCGGATGTGGCAGGCGTTGTGTTGAGATTGTCGTTGGTGATCGTGGGTGTTGCGCCGCGCCATGCGTCAATTTGTGCAAGGATTTCACTGAGTAATACGTTGGCGTATTGCTTCCATTGTTCAACAAAGAGCAGCACTGTGCTGCCAAGTGTGGACCAATTTTTTAGTGTTAATGCATCCGTGTTGTTGGGTGGCACTAAATCTTTGTGAGGTGTTTGTGCGGGGTTGGTCACTGTGCCGTTATTGGATATTTGTATGGGTGACAACTCCACCGCGCTCACTGTGGATGTATTTTTATCTGTGCTTGCTGGCGGTTGATCGCCGTAATGCACAATGCCGTGTTTGTCTGTCCACTTGTAAACCTCTGCGCTGACACAACAACTGGTAAAAATCAGCAGTATGGCGAGTAGCATTTTCATCGGCATCCCTCTTATGTTTTTTATTTATGTGCTGGGTTGTGCATCAAAACTGCATCCGGTGACGCTGCCGCTGTCGGAGCCCATTAAATACAAATACAGCGGCATTAAGCTATCGGCTGTCGGGCGCGTGTTGGGATTTTCACCGGGATAAGCCGCCGCACGCATGCGAGTGCGTGTGCCACCGGGGTTGATGGCATTGACGCGCACGCGCGTCACTTCATCCAATTCGTCGGCCAGTGTTTCCATCATGCCCTCCACGGCAAATTTGCTCACGGCGTATGCACCCCAAAAGGCGCGACCTTGGCGACCAACTGACGAGGTAGTGAAGATGATGCTGGCATCCGGCGCTTGCGTCAGTAGGGGCAGCAGCGTTTTTGTGAGCAGGAAGGCGGCGTGCACATTCACCTGCATTACTTGCTGCCAGCGTTCGGGGCTGTAATCGGCGGTGGGCGTGACACTGCCGAGTAAGGCGGCGTTGTGCAGCAAGCCGTCCAGTCGCCCCAATTCTTCGTCGATAGTGTCGGCAATGGCCTGCGCGGTGTCTGGCGTGAGGTACTGCAAATCCAGTGGCAGAATCATCGGCTCCGGATGGCCAGCGGCGAGAATCTCGTCGTACACTAGTTCCAACTTCGCCTGTGTTTTGCCGAGCAGAATGACGGTGGCGCCGTGTGCGGCAAAGCTGCGAGCGGCGGCGCGGCCTATGCCATCACCAGCGCCAGTTACGAGAATCACGCGTTCCGCCAAGAGGTCGGTGCGCGGTGAATAGCCAGCAGGCAAGGTGTGTATGGTTTTCATGCGTTCAGTGTAGCCAGTAATGCAGGGATTTCGGCGGCGGAGCGCAGGCGGAAGTCAGCCTGCCAGTGCTCGATGTTTTCGTTGGGGTCTATGTAACCCCATTCACAGGCAACGGTGAGCATACCGGCAGCGCGGCCGGCGGCGATGTCGCGCTCGTGGTCGCCAAAATAGATGGCCTCGGATGGCTCGCAGCTGCACTGCTGGCAAGCGAGCAGCATGGGCTCTGGGTCTGGTTTGCTGCGGGTCACATGATCGGGGCAGACAACCGTGGCGGGCGACGAAGGGAGCGAAAGCTTCTCTATCAGCGGCAGGGTGAGATAGCTGGGTTTATTGGTGATGATGCCCCAGGCTAGCCCTTGTTCGGCCGCCCATTGCAAGCTGTGGTGGATGCCGGCGAACAAAGTGCTGTTTTGGCCAAGAATGGTTTGATAGGTGGCAATTAGTTGGCAGTTGAGCGCTTCGATGGCAGGGTCGCCCTCTGGCAATTCGGCGGCCAAGCGCGTCATGGCGCGCGCGCCGTTAGAGACTTGCGCGCGGATGGTGGCATCAGCCAGTAGGGGTTTGTTTAGCTGCTCACGCAGACGGTTGACGCAGACAATGAAGTCGGGGGCGGTATCGAGCAGAGTGCCATCCAAATCAAACAGAATTGCTTTTAATTTCATTGAGTTAGCTCGGTTTTCTCGCGTGGACTATGTAGTTCACGCTGATGTCATTGCTTGATAAAGAATATTTTTTAATCAAAGGGTTATAGGTCATCCCCGTTGTGTTTTCGAGTATCAGGCCGGCGCTGCGAATCCAGCCAGCCAGCTCGGCGGGACGGATAAATTTGCCGTATTCGTGGGTGCCTTTGGGCAGCAGCTTCAATAGATATTCGGCACCGACAATAGCGAAGGTATAGGCCTTGGGGTTGCGATTGATGGTGGAGAAAAACAGGTTCGCGCCCGGTTTGGCGAGATCGGCGCAGGCGCGGATGATGGAGGCGGGGCTAGGCACATGCTCCAGCATCTCCAAGCAGGTCACGATGTCATAGTGCGCAGGCTGCTCGGCTGCCAGTTGCTCGACGGGTTTTTGCTGGTAGTCGATAGTCACGCCGCTCTCTAAGGCGTGCAGCTTCGCTACGGACAGCGGCGCTTGCCCCATGTCGATACCGGTCACTTGCGCGCCGCGCTGTGCCATTGCTTCCGACAAAATACCGCCTCCGCAGCCCACATCCAGCACGGTTTTCCCTGCCAGTGGCGCACGCTCGTCGATGTAGTTGCAGCGCAGCGGGTTGATGTCGTGCAGGGGTTTGAATTCGCTGGTTGGATCCCACCAGCGGTCGGCTAGCGCTTCAAATTTGGCAATTTCAGAGGGATCAACATTGGCGGCTGCCATGAGGTGCGTTCCATTCGAATAAGAAAGTGGCGCTCATTATATCGGCGCACTGTAGAGGGATTGGTGGAGCTGATCTTGCCAGCATTTTTCGTACAGTCTGCTAAGAGACTTTTT
>CAZHQZ010000082.1:0-6504 GCA_964534675.1 uncultured Pseudomonadales bacterium
CCACCGGCTCGATGTAAGTGGCATCGGCCATGGCGGGGTCGGTCATGATCGTCGCGGGGTTCGAATTGACGAGGATGACGCGATAGCCCTCTTCACGCAGCGCCTTGCACGCCTGCGCGCCGGAGTAATCAAACTCGCAGGCTTGGCCGATGATAATGGGACCCGAGCCGAGAATCAGGATGGATTGGATATCGGTACGCTTAGGCATTTTTTTCTCCTGCTGTACGGCTCTCCGCCATCATCGCAATGAATCGATCAAACAAATCTGCCGCCTCGTGCGGCCCTGGGCTGGCTTCTGGGTGGCCTTGAAAGCTGAACGCGGGGGCATCGGTGCGCTCTATGCCCTGCAAGCTGCCGTCGAACAGCGATTTGTGCGTAGTGCGCAAGTTGGCGGGCAAAGTCGCCTCATCGGCGGCAAAGCCGTGGTTCTGACTGGTGATTAACACCTGCCCAGAATCCAAATCTTGCACGGGATGATTCGCACCGTGGTGGCCGAATTTCATCTTCAGTGTTTTGGCGCCTGAGGCGAGCGCGAGCAGCTGGTGACCAAGGCAAATGCCAAAGATTGGGGTTTTGTCCGCCAAAAACACCTGAATAGCGGTGATGGCGTAATCGCAGGGCTCTGGATCGCCAGGGCCGTTGGATAAAAAGACACCGTCCGGCTTCATTGCCAGCACTTCGCTGGCCGGTGTCTGCGCCGGCACTACCGTCACATCGCAGCCGCGCTCTGCCAACAGGCGCAGGATATTGCGCTTCACGCCGAAATCGTAGGCCACTACTTTGTATTTGCGTTCGGTAGCGGTATTGAAGCCCGCGCCCAACTGCCAAGCACCTTCCTTGAACGGGTAGCTGTTTTTGGTGCTGACCACTTTCGCCAAATCCATGCCCTTGATGCCGGGCCAAGCGCGCGCCAATTCCAGAGCCTTGGCTTCGTCGATGTTATCGCCCGCCATCAAACAGCCGTTTTGCGCGCCTTTTTCACGCAGTACGCGGGTGAGACGGCGGGTATCGATGTCCGCCAAGCCAATGACCTTGTGACGTTTGAGATAGCTGGACAAATCTTCCGCGCTGCGGAAGTTGCTGGTGAGCAGCGGCAGATCGCGGATGATCAAACCGCGACACCACACGCGATCCGACTCCTCATCCTCTGGGTTGCAGCCCACGTTGCCAATGTGCGGGTAGGTCAGGGTGACGATCTGCTCGCAATAGGAAGGGTCGGTGAGAATTTCTTGGTAACCGGTCAGCGCCGTGTTGAACACCACCTCGCCGGTGGAAACGCCTTCTGCACCAATACTGGTGCCGCGAAAAATACTGCCGTCAGCCAGTGCCAGCAGAGCGGGTTTTCTCATCAGACCTATCACATGCATACCTCTTTGGGTTTTCTCAGGCGCAACGAGCCGCCCCGCATACAAGGTAACTCATTGAAATTATTGAAGATAACTAGAGAGCGGCTTAAAAAAAACGGGCTGAACTCTCGCTCATCCCGTTTCTTTGCAAACTGTTATTGCGCCACTGCGGCCTCTCGTCTTCAGGTTGCTACCTGAGGGCGCATTGTACGGGAAGGGGGGGATGGGTGTCCATGAACAGACCGCATCAATCGGCAAACTCCTGCCCCATTTTTACGGCATCGCCCGCTTTCACTTCCCATTCCAAATCACTGGATTTGCGAAATAAGACGATTGCCGTAGATCCCAATTTAAAGCGCCCCATTTCTTCGCCTTTCTTAAGGTGGACGGGGGCAGGTGTGTTTACAAAATCTTGCGTTTCTATTTTGCGCAAGCGCGGCGCGACTTGCCCTGCCCACACCGTTTCGATACCGGCCACAATCATGGCGCCGACCAACACCACTGCCATTTCGCCGTACTCGGTATCAAAAATCGCCACTAATCGCTCGTTGCGCGCAAACAAATTCGGCACATTTTCCGCCGTGGTGGTGTTGACCGAAAATAAATCACCTGGGATATAAATACTGCGCAGCAAGCGCCCTGCGACTGGCATGTGCACGCGATGGTAGTCGCGTGGTGAGAGATACACGGTGGCGAACAAGCCGCCATCAAACAGCGCGGCTAATTGCTCATCACCGCCCAACAATTCCTGTGCGCTGAAGCTGTGCCCTTTGGCCTGAAAAATACGACCGTGCTCAATACTTCCTGCTTGGCTGACTTGACCATCTGCCGGACAGCAAACATCGTCATCACAAATTGGCCTTACGCCTTCGGCCAGTGCACGCGTAAAAAATTGGTTGAAG
This sequence comes from uncultured Pseudomonadales bacterium, assembly GCA_964534675.1. Taxonomy (GTDB): domain Bacteria; phylum Pseudomonadota; class Gammaproteobacteria; order Pseudomonadales; family UBA7239; genus UBA7239. The sequence continues at coordinate 2,249 of CAZHQZ010000082.1, forward strand.
CTGCGGTAGCGCTTGTAGTCTGGCTCTGCCGCTTCGTTCATATTCACACCAAAGCGGCGAATAAACTTTTCGATCAAAAAATTCTTCAGCCACGGGGTTTCGTTTTCCGCCAACCAACCCACCGCGCGCGACAACAACTGCTGTGGCAACACATACTGCAACACAATAAAAATTTTATTCGCCAAGCTAGCGTTTTCAGAAAACTGAAACAGAGACATTACGGGTTTTCTCCTGTGTGAATAGGCAGATGCTCGCTATTACCCCACTCGGACCACGAACCGGCGTAAGCCGCAAGACACGGATAACCGAGACTTTTTGCAGCGACATACGCCAGCGCCGAGCGGCGGTGCGTTTGGCAGTGCATGACAATATTTTTTTCTGGCGTGATGCCTTTGCTTTTCAGAAAATTGGCAAGGTCTTTACGCAAACGACTGCCATTTCCCGCATCAAGAACATCTTTACCCTCGCAGTGTATCGCGCCCGGAATATGTCCACCGCGCGCCGACACCATTTTCGCGCCTGTATATTCATCGCGTGAACGCGCATCCCACACCAAAAAATCCTTGTCGTTTTGCTGCGCGAGAATCTCCTGCGCCGTGGAGAGATAGCGCGCATCCACTGTGAGCGCACGCAATGTCGCAGGCAGCGGAATATTTTCCTGCAACTCCAGAGGAAAACCTTCTGCCAACCACGCAGTTTTTCCGCCATTGAGAAACGAAGCTTGTGTGTGACCAATCACATCCAGCGTCCAGATCAAACGCCCTGCGCTGACGCCGTCACCTTCGTCATAACACACCACCTGCTTGTCTGGTGTTAAGCCAATATTGGCAAACACTGCCGATAATTTTTCAACCGACGGCAACAAACCCACCGCAGGTTTTTCACCACGCATTAACAGCGCCACATCCAAATGCACCGCGCCGGCGATATGCCCTTCGCGGTATTTCTCTGCACTGCATAAATCCACCAACAGCAGCGATTTATCTGCCAAGCATTTTTGCAATTCCATTGCTTCCACAATAAATGGCAATGACATGTCAGCCTCCCCAATGGATCCAACCCAAATAATTCGACACCAAAATCAACACCGCAAAGCCAATACGATACCAAGCAAACCACACAAAATCATGGCGCTGAATATAGCGCAGCAAGCCGCGCACGGCGATCAAAGCAAAGACAAACGAGCCCACAAAGCCCAGTAAAAAAACATCCACATCTTCTACGCGCAACAAGGCGCGGTTATTCACCAACTCATACGTCGTGGCCATAAACATAACGGGTATTGCGAGAAAAAAAGAAAACTCGGTAGCCGCCTGCCGCGACAAGCCAAAAAACAGACCGCCGATAATCGTTGCGCCGGAGCGCGAGGTGCCAGGTGCCAGTGCCAGCGCCTGCGCAGCACCTATTTTTAGTGCATCGCGCCAAGTCATTTCCTCTACCGAAGTCACGCGCACAACATGGCGGCGCTTTTCTGCCCACAAAATTAAAATTCCACCCAATAACAGAGCCAAAGCCACCGCTTGCGGGTTGAACAAATACTGTTTGATAACTTCAATAAACAACACGCCCAACACTGCCGCCGGCAAAAACGCCAACACCAAATTGAGTGCAAACTTTTGTGATGACGCTGAACGCCACGCCCGCACCATTACCAACAAGCGTTCGCGATACACCCAGCACACGGCGAGAATCGCGCCGAGCTGGATCATGATTTCAAACACTGCGCGGCGGTCGCGATCCCAAAAATGCAGCGCCTCACCGGCCAAAATTAAATGCCCCGTGCTGGAAACCGGCAGAAACTCGGTCAAGCCTTCCACCAAACCCATCACCACTGCTTTTATCAACAACAATAAATCCACAACTTTTCCTTACCCATTATTCAAACAACATTGCACAGTGTGCTGCGCAATCATCAATTCTTCATTCGTGGGAATTACCCATGCTGAGGCGCGACTCTGCGCTACGCTGATGCACAAGGCGTGTTTCGCATTAGCCGCAACATTTATCTCTACGCCCAACCACGCACAAGCCGCGCAAATTTTTTCGCGAATAATGGTGGAGTGTTCACCGATGCCCGCCGTAAACACCAGCGCATCTACGCCACCCAGCGCCGCCGCCAGCGAACCGATTTCGCGTGCCACGCGGTACACAAATAAATCCACCGCGAACTGCGCAGCAGGCAAATCAGATTCCAGCAACTCGCGCATATCACTGGACACACCCGACACACCGAGTAAGCCCGATTTTTTATACAACAAATCTGCCAATTCTTTTGCTGACAACTTCAATTCATCCAACAAATACAACACCACACCCGGATCTAAACTGCCGCAGCGCGAACTCATCGGCACGCCGTCCAGCGCAGAAAAACCCATCGTAGTCGCTACACTTTTCCCTGTCTGCAGCGCGCACAAACTCACACCGTTACCCATGTGCAGCACGATCACTTTTTTCTCGGCAATCTCTGGCGCAAGCTGCGGTAACACTGAAGCAATGTATTCGTAAGACAGACCGTGAAAGCCGTAGCGATACACGCCTTTTTCAGTGATGGCTGGCGGCAGTGCGTAGGCACGCGTCACAGCGGTTTGCGTGTGGTGAAATGCGGTATCAAAACACGCCACTTGCGATAAATTGGGCTGACTATCCAGCAATAACTTCACTAATTTGAGATTGTGTGGTTGATGCAGTGGCGCTAAAGGAATCAAGTTGTCCAACTTATCCAACACTGCATAGCTCATTTTAATGGGCGCAAAAAATTCTGCGCCGCCGTGTACGATGCGATGCCCCACGGCTTTTAACGCATACTGCGCTGCGTGTTGCTGCAAAAAAGTACTGATATACGCAATGGCGCCATCGTGCCCCAGCGGATCATTTTCCAGCCACTGTTTTTCCGCGAGAATTTTTCCAGTGGCATCTTTGGCTTTGAACTGCGGCGTAGATTGCAAGCCCTGCAACTGCCCGCCCAACAAAAACACCAAAGGCCCTTGGGTGTTTTGATAAGAAAACAGGGAGAACTTGATGCTGGATGAACCAGCATTCAATACCAGCACCGCATCGCTCACGCCGTATGTTCCACCTACAAAGTTTTCTTTTTTGCTGCGACCATTAACGCCGCTACTGCGCAAGAAGCCAAACGCGAGGTGAGCGAATCCGCACGACTCGTCAACACGATGGGCACGCGCGCGCCGAGCACAATACCGGCGGCATCCGCATCTGCCATAAAGGTCAAGCTTTTCGCCAACATATTGCCCGCTTCTAAATCTGGCACCAACAAAATATCGGCCTTGCCTGCCACCGGCGAATGAATTTTTTTAATCTGTGCTGCTTGCAAATCAATCGCGTTATCTAAAGCCAAGGGGCCATCCAATAACGCGCCGGTAATTTGTCCGCGCTCTGCCATTTTGCACAGCGCCGCCGCCTCAATCGTGGAAGGCACTTCGGGATTCACTGTTTCCATCGCCGACAAAATCGCCGCTTTCGGTTCTTTGATGCCCAGCGAATGCGCGAGATCAATCGCGTTTTGCAAAATATGCATTTTGTCTTTTAGCGTGGGAAAAATATTGATCGCACCGTCGGTGACGATAATCGGGTGATCCAAACTCGGCACATCCATCACAAAGGCGTGACTCACGCGGCGATCGGTGCGCAAACCTTTTTCTTTATCCACCACCGCGCTCATCAATTCATCGGTGTGCAAACTGCCTTTCATCAACATCTGCGCTTTGCCTGCGCGCACCAAACTCACCGCTTGCTCTGCCGCCGCATGACTGTGCGGCGCGTCGATCAATTCAAATGCGCTGATGTCTAAGGCCGCTGCGCGCGCAGCGGTTTCAATTTTGGCGCGCGAGCCCACCAACACCGGCGCGACCAAACCCAACTTGACCGCCTCCACCACACTTTGCAGCGAGACTTCATCACAGGGGTGCGCCACCGCCGTGGTCAGCGGCTCCAAACGCTGACACAGGCGAATCAGTTGTTGATATTTTTCTCGTTGACCATTCATGGCTCGCGCTCAAAAAAACGGTTCGTCATTGTACGGCAGTTGCCCGCCGGTTTTGTTCAAACCGGCAGTGCGACCAAAGGATTGCCATACATCGGATCGTCTTTCTGCGAAGCCAGTGCTGTTGGTAAATCCACACTCAGCGCTTTCGCTACGCCCGCCGCGTAAGCAGGGTCCGCCGCATGGCAGTTGCGGATGTGACGGAACTTGACGAACTCCGGCGCATCACCCATCGCACGTGCAGTGTTGCCAAACA
>CAZHQZ010000083.1:0-6480 GCA_964534675.1 uncultured Pseudomonadales bacterium
CCTTTCGGAACACGAGTTTGAGTCGTGCGCGTCTACCGATTCCGCCATTCCGGCTGGGGAGGCGCGCATTCTAGCGGCAGGTGCGCGGTAGGGCAATGCACTTTTGCGTGTCGCTGCCGAATGAATGTGGAACAATGCCGGCCCCGTTACAACTTGTGTTGCGTTGGTTACATGTTGCGCCAGCATTTTCACTATCACTTACCTCCGAGCTTGATTGCCGCTGAACCCTGTGCTGAGCGCACGGGCAGTCGCTTGCTGTGCTTGGACGGCGAAACAGGGGCGCTGGCGCACCGCCAATTTTCTGCGCTGCTGGATTGGGTGCAGCCCGGCGATGTGATGGTGTTTAACAACACGCGCGTGATTCCTGCGCGTCTACTCGGGCATAAACCCAGCGGCGGCAAAGTGGAAGTGTTGGTGGAGCGCGTGTTGAACACGCAGGAAGTGTTGGCGCATGTGCGTGCGAGTAAAGCACCCAAAGCAGGCGAAGAATTATTGTTTGAGGGTGAAGAGCTTGATGATGGAAAAAATATTTTGCGCATCACGATGTTGGAGCGTGACGGCAATTTATTTCGTTTGCAATTTGATGTCGCGCGCTCGGTACACGAGTGGTTAGATTTGCTGGGACATATGCCGTTGCCGCCGTACATTCAGCGCGCTGATACAGAAGTGGATCGCGAACGCTATCAAACCGTTTACGCGCAAACACCAGGAGCCGTTGCTGCGCCAACGGCGGGTTTGCATTTTGATGAAACGATGATGGCGGCGCTGCGCGAAAAAGGTGTGCAGACGGCTTTTGTGACGCTGCATGTCGGCGCAGGCACGTTTCAGCCCGTGCGCAGTGATGATATTCGCGATCACCACATGCACAGTGAATACATTGAAGTGACACAGGCGGTTTGCGATGCCGTGCACGCTACCAAAAAACGCGGCGGGCGCGTGATTGCGGTGGGTACCACCAGTGTGCGCTGTTTAGAAACCGCCGCAAAAAATGGCGAGTTACAGCCGTACGCTGGTGATACCGATATTTTTATCTACCCTGGCTATCAATTTCAGGTGGTGGATGCCTTGATTACCAATTTTCATTTGCCGGAATCCACTTTGTTGATGTTAGTGAGTGCTTTTGCCGGTTATCAAAATACTTTGCGCGCTTACCGCGCGGCTGTTGACGAGCAATACCGTTTTTTTAGTTATGGCGATGCCATGTTGATTAGCAAAAACACAAAGGCCAGTGAGGATGTTCCAGTATGACGCGCGAATGCCGTATGCAGTTTGAGTTATTGGCAACCGACGGCGCGGCGCGGCGCGGTGTGTTGCGCTTTCCGCGTGGCGAAGTGAATACGCCGGCGTTTATGCCGGTGGGCACTTACGGCACGGTAAAAGCCATGAAGCCGCACGATGTTGAAGCAATCGGTGCGGAAATTTTATTGGGCAACACTTTTCATTTGATGCTGCGCCCCGGCACCGAAGTGATTGAACGTTTTGGCAGTTTGCACGGCTTTATGCAGTGGCAAAAACCTATCCTCACCGACTCCGGCGGTTTTCAAGTGTGGAGCTTGGGCAAGCTGCGCAAAATTAACGAAGCGGGCGTGTCTTTTCGCTCGCCGGTGGATGGCAGCCCCGTATTTTTGGGGCCGGAAGAGGCGATTGCCGTGCAGCACAAATTGGGCTCTGATATCGCAATGATTTTTGATGAGTGCACGCCGTATCCTGCAACAGAAGAGCAGGCAAAATCTTCCATGGAATTGTCGCTGCGTTGGGCAAAACGCTCGCGCGAAGCACACGGCGATAACAGCGCGGCGCTGTTTGGTATTGTGCAGGGCGGCATGTATGAACATTTGCGCCATAAATCGCTCGATGGTTTGCAGGAGATTGGTTTTGACGGTTATGCGCTGGGTGGTTTGTCGGTAGGTGAACCGAAAGAAGAAATGCTGCATGTGTTGGATGCGGTGGTGTCGCACATGCCCCAAGACAAACCGCGTTATGTCATGGGTGTCGGCACGCCGAATGATTTGGTGGAAGCGGTGCGGCGCGGTGTGGATATGTTTGATTGCGTGATGCCTACGCGCAACGCACGCAATGCGTATTTATTTGTGCCGCAAGGCAAATTAAAGCTGCGCAATGCCCAGTATCGCCACGATGAACGCCCGCTGGACGAAACGTGCGATTGCTACACCTGCCAGCATTTTTCTCGCGCCTATCTTTACCATCTCGACAAATGCGGCGAGATACTCGGCAGCATGCTGAACACTATCCACAACCTGCGTTTTTACCAGCGTCTGATGGCAGGTTTGCGCCAAGCAATTGCCGCAGGGCAGTTGGATACCTTCGTTGCGCAGCACTACGCGGCGCAGGGTTTGCCGGTGCCGGTGTTATAGCTGCTACAATCGCCAGCTATTTTTGAGCAGTAGTTCTGTCAGTTTGCAGGGGGAAATCGGGCATGCCCAATCGCTATCCACTTTGGAAGAACATTCTTGTTGTGTTGATTTTGGTGATGGGCGTGATTTACGCCGTCCCCAATCTGTACCACCCCGATCCAGCTATTCAGATCACCGGCGAGTCTGGCGGCACAGAAATGACGCAGGCGATGGAAGAGCAAGCTGTCAATGCTCTGAAACAAGCCAATATTGAAATCAAGGCAACTGAGTTTAGTAAAAGCTCTATCTTGGTTCGTTTGGAATCGCGCGAGCAACAACTGGCGGCCAAAGATGTTGTGCAAAAAACGATGGGCGACGATTTTATTGTGGCGCTCAACTTGGCATCGACTACGCCTGCGTGGTTGAACAGCTTGGGCGCAAAGCCGATGAAGTTGGGTTTGGATTTGGCGGGCGGCGTACACTTTTTGTTGGAAGTGGATACCAGCACCATGCTGGCTAAAAAAGTCGAAGCGGTGGCGGGGGATTTGCGCCGTGAATTGCGCGATGCCAATTTGCCGAGTAGACAGTGGTCGGTAAAACAAGACGGCAAAACAGTGGTGATGCGCTTCCCCGACGAAGCTAATCGCAGTGCAGCGATGGCATCCATTCGCAAAGTAGCAGGCGATATGACGCGCACCACGTCGGAAAAAGATGGCCAATTTTTGGTGTCGCTATCGCTGAGTGAGCAAGCTCTGCATGAATTGGAAAATTATGCGGTGTCGCAAAACGTGGTGGCTTTGCGTAATCGTGTGAATGCACTGGGCGTGGCTGAACCCTTGGTGCAGAAACAAGGGCGCAATCGCATCGTGGTGGAATTGCCGGGTGTGCAAGATGCAGCACAAGCAAAACGTATTATCGGTAAAACAGCTAACTTGGAGTTTCGCTTGGTGGCAAATGCCGATACGCCGCCTTCACAGCGTGAAAAATTTAGTTTTCGCAATGAGCCCAATCGACAAGTGGAATTGGAAGAGAGTGTGATTGTGACTGGGGATCAAGTGACCAGCGCGAGCAACCAAGTAGACGCACAAACCGGTATGCAGCAAGTGAATATCACGCTGGATAGCAGCGGCGGCCAAAAAATGAATCGCGCCACGCGCAACAATATCGGCAGACCAATGGGCGTGTTGTTTATTGAAACAAAGGCAGAGTCGCGCAAGCAGAAAAATCCAGACGGCACAGAAACTGTTGTGCATATTCCCAAAACAGAAAAAAATCTGATCAACGTTGCCACGATTCAAAGTGCGCTGGGTGTGCAGTTCCGCATCACGGGTTTGAATAGCCAAGCAGAAGCACATGAGTTAGCGTTGTTGTTGCGCGCCGGTGCGCTGGCTGCGCCGGTGTACATCATTGAAGAGCGCACGATTGGCCCTTCTTTGGGTGCGGCGAATATCAGTCGCGGTTTCCATTCCACGCTATGGGGTTTCGCCGCCATTGCTGTGTTTATGATTATTTATTACCAAATGTTTGGTGTGGTGTCGGTGACAGCACTGGCTTCTAACTTGGTGTTGTTGGTGGCTGTTTTGGCGGCTTTGCAAGCAACTTTATCTCTGCCGGGTATTGCAGCTATTGCGCTGACGTTAGGCATGGCAATTGATGCCAACGTGTTAATTAACGAACGGATTCGCGAGGAATTGCGCGGTGGCGCTGCGCCGCAAGCGGCCATCATGGCGGGCTATGAGCGCGCGTTCAGCACGATTGTGGATTCCAACGTCACCACCTTTATTGCCGGCTTGATGCTGCTGTTGTTTGGCACAGGACCCGTGCGCGGTTTTGCGGTGGTGCACTGCTTGGGCATTCTCACGTCTATTGTGTCGTCGGTATTTATTTCGCGCGCTTTAGTGAATTGGATTTACGGCAGCCGCCGACAGTTGACTAGCCTAGCCATTGGGCAGGTGTGGAAAGCTGGTATCACTGTTGCGCATCGCTGAGGAGAATTGTTATGGAATTTTTCCGCATCAAAAAAGATATTCCTTTCATGCGCCATGCGCATGTATTCAACGCCATCTCGTTGATTGTTTTCGTGTTGTCTGTTTTCTTTTTGGTCACGCGCGGTTTGCATCTGTCGGTAGAGTTCACTGGCGGCACTTTGGTAGAGGTGCGTTACCCCGAAGCGGTCAACTTAGAAAAGATACGCGAAGTGTTGAAGGGTAGTGAATTCGGTGAATCGCAAGTGCAAAACTTTGGTTCGCCACAAGATGTCATGATTCGTGTGCCGCTGTTAAAAGATGGCGATTCTCGCAAGCAGGGCGAGTCGGTGATGGCGCTGTTGAAAGATGCTGTGCCCAATGGGCAGTTGCAGCGCATCGAGTTTGTCGGACCACAGGTCGGCGAGGAATTGGTGCAAAAAGGTTTGACGGCACTGACCTTGGTGGTTATCGGCATCATCCTGTATTTGTCGATGCGCTTTGAATGGCGTTTTTCGGTGGCTGCGATTTTGGCGAACTTACACGACGTGGTGATTATCCTCGGCTTCTTTGCTTTTTTTCAGTGGGAGTTTTCGCTGTCGGTATTGGCGGCGGTGTTGGCGGTGTTAGGTTATTCGGTGAATGAGTCGGTGGTGGTGTTTGACCGCGTGCGCGAAACCTTTCGTCTGCGCCGTGATATGAATACCGAAGAAGTGGTCAACCACGGCATTACCAGCACGATTTCGCGCACCATTATTACGCACGGCGCTACGCAGATGATGGTGTTGTCAATGCTGATTTTCGGCGGTGAAACGCTGCACTATTTCGCCATGGCGCTGACCATTGGTATCTGCTTTGGTATTTATTCTTCTGTGTTGGTGGCTTCGCCCTTGGCGATTATGTTTGGTATAGAGCGCGAGCATTTTATCAAGCGTCCACCGCCGAAAGAGTTCACGGATGGCAATGAGCATTTTGATGAGCCGGATCCCGCTGATTTTCGTTGAAGATAAACGCCATGTTTTACAGTGAAGGAATGAACTTAGGGCCGGTGATCGTTGATGTCGCAGGTCTTGCGCTCACCGTAGAAGATGAGGCGCTGCTGCGCGAACCGTGGGTGGGCGGCATCATTCTATTTTCACGCAATTATCGCGATGTAGCGCAATTGTGTGCGTTGGTGGCGCAAATTCGCGCTGTGCGTTCTGAGTTGTTGATTTGCGTAGATCAAGAAGGCGGGCGCGTGCAGCGTTTCCGTGAAGGTTTCACTATCATTCCGCCGATGGCTGCTATTGGTGCGGTGTATCAACGCCACGCAGAAAACGGCATGGCGTTGGCGCGCACTTGCGGTTGGTTGATGGCGGCAGAACTGCGCGCCTGCGGTGTGGATTTAAGTTTTGCACCGGTGTTGGATTTGGATGACGAGCGTTGCGCAGTGATTGCTAACCGTTCGTTTTCGATTGATCCACACATCATGAGTGTACTGAGTGAAGCGTTTATCGACGGTATGCATGAGGCGAATATGTGCGCCACCGGCAAACATTTCCCCGGTCACGGCGCAGTAGCGGGTGACAGCCATCATGAAACACCTTTTGATCATCGTGCGCTAGAAAATATTTTGGCAGAAGATGTGCAGCCGTATCGCTATTTGTGCAGTAAAGGCAAGTTGGATGCTGTTATGCCTGCGCATGTGGTGTACAGCCAAGTGGATAAAAATCCCGCTGGTTTTTCATCGCATTGGTTGCAAGAAGTATTGAAACAGCAGTTGCGTTTTGACGGTGTGATTTTTAGCGACGATTTGACGATGGAAGGCGCGGGTGTGATCGCTGACATGGGCGAGCGCGCGTATGTGGCATTGGCAGCCGGTTGTACGGCATTGTTGGTGTGCAACCAACGTCCCGCGCAGTTGGCTGTTGTCGATGCGCTGAAAAAATCCGAGCTAAAACCGGCGGGCAATTTACAGCGCTTGAAGCGCCCGTTTGCTTGGCCGAGTCTTGTGGAGTTGCGGGCGACTCCGCAGTGGCAAGCTGCGCAACAATTACTGCAGCAGCATGTTCCGTCATGAGCGATGTGTCGCTGCAAGAAGTGGATCGCGTTTGGCGCGAAGCCGATTGTTTATTCTCGCGTGAGCAAGTGATGACGGCCATTGATGCGCTGGCAGAACAAAT
>CAZHQZ010000084.1:0-6372 GCA_964534675.1 uncultured Pseudomonadales bacterium
CACCATTGGCTTTCACTACTTTGCGGCAGATTTTTGCCAACTGTCGCTCCAAACCACGCACGCCGGCTTCACGCGTATAGAAGCGAATAATATCTTTGATAGCTTCGTCGGCAATATCGCATTCGCGCTGATCCAAACCATTGGCTTTGAACTGTTTTGGAATTAAATAGCGCTTGGCAATGTTGAGTTTTTCATCCTCGGTGTAGCCAGGGATGCGAATAATCTCCATGCGATCCAACAACGGACCGGGAATATTCATCGAATTAGCCGTACAAATAAACATGACGTTGGACAGATCGTAGTCCACTTCCAAATAGTGGTCATTGAATTTGCTGTTTTGCTCGGGATCCAACACTTCCAGCAATGCAGAAGCTGGATCGCCGCGATGATCCATACCTATCTTGTCAATTTCATCAAATAAAAATAGCGGATTATTGGCTTCCACCTTGGCTAATTTTTGCAACAACTTACCCGGCATGGAGCCGATATAGGTGCGGCGATGCCCGCGAATTTCCGCTTCGTCGCGCACTCCACCCAATGCCATGCGCACAAACTTGCGATTGGTAGCGCGCGCAATGGATTCACCCAAGGATGTTTTACCCACCCCTGGCGGACCCACCAAACACAACACCGAGCCGCGCAATTTTTTGACGCGCTGTTGCACCGCCAAGTATTCCAAAATGCGTTCTTTCACTTCCTCCAAGCCGTAGTGATCTTGATTCAGAATATCTTCCGCGCGCTGTAAATCATGGCGCAAGCGCGTTTGTTTATTCCAAGGCAGAGAAGTCATCCAATCAATAAAACTGCGCACGACTGACGCTTCCGCCGACATAGGCGACATCATTTTTAACTTGGACAACTCGCGGCGCGTTTTTTCTTCGGCTTCCGACGACATTTTGGCCGCGACAATTTTTTTCTCTATATCCTCCAACTCATTGCCGCTTTCTGTATTACCCAATTCCTTTTGGATAGCTTTCATCTGTTCATTGAGATAATACTCGCGCTGGCTGCGCTCCATCTGTTTTTTGACGCGGCCGCGTATGCGTTTCTCCATTTGAAATAAATCAATTTCTTTTTCCATCACACCGAGCAAATGTTCGGCGCGCACCAAAGGGTCGGCCATTTCTAGCATCACCTGTTTCTGCTCAAGACTCAGCGGCATGTGGGTGGCAATCGTATCCACCAAGCGTCCCAACTCATCAATCGCCGCCAACGCACCCAACACTTCTGGCGGAATTTTTTTGCTCAAATTGGCGAACTCTTCAAACTGCTTCAGCAGCGTCACCATCAAGGGCTCAACCATTGGCGACATCATCGGCTGCTCTGCAATTTTTTCGATTTCTGCAACAACGTAATCATCCGTCTCACGCAACTGCTGTATCGTGGCGCGCGCACCACCTTCTACCAACACTTTCACGGTATCGTCGTGCAATTTGAACAGTTGCAGCACGGTCACTACCGTGCCGACGTCATACAAATCACTGGCAGTAGGCGCATCATCCGCAGCATCGCGCTGCGCCACCAGCAGCACTTGTTTGTCTGTCGCCATTGCGCGTTCAAGCGCTTTAATGGATTTATCGCGCCCCACAAACAGCGGGATGACCATGTGTGGATACACCACCACATCGCGCAATGGTAACAGCGGCAACACCAGCGATTGGCTCATTTATTCCTCCACAGTCATACAGCAAATCAAGCGACTCTTACGCGCAGTCTAGCTCACAAACGGCAACGCGCGCCAAAAAAAAGGCGACCTTGCTGGCCGCCTTTTTCATCACAAACTAGCTGTGATTATTCGTCAGATGCTGCTTTGCTCAGCTTCGGCGGCTCAACCGATTGATACACCAGCAGCGGCTCAGAATCACCGCGAATCACCGGCTCATCAATCACCACTTTGCAAACATCTTTCTCAGACGGCAACTTGTACATGGTGTCTAGCAGTACATTTTCAAGGATGGAGCGCAGACCTCGCGCACCCGTTTTACGCTCCATAGCCTTTTTAGCCACAGCACGCAGTGCATCTTCACGAAAATCAATTTCAACATTTTCCATTTCGAACAAACGCCCATATTGTTTGGTTAGGGCATTGCGCGGCTCGGTCAAAATGCTGATTAACGCCGCTTCGTCCAGTTCTTCCAACGTGGCAATGATAGGCAAGCGACCGACAAACTCTGGAATCAAGCCGTAGCGCACCAAATCTTCCGGCTCCAATTCGCGCAGTGCTTCACCCACGTTTTTGCTGCCGTCTTTGCTTTTGATTTCCGCACTAAAACCGATGCCGCCTTTTTCAAAGCGGTCGCGTATTACTTTATCCAAACCGGCAAACGCACCGCCGCAAATAAACAAGATATTGCGTGTATCCACCTGCAAAAACTCTTGCTGTGGATGTTTGCGCCCACCCTGCGGCGGCACAGAAGCCACCGTGCCTTCGATCAGCTTCAACAGCGCCTGCTGCACACCTTCGCCGGACACATCGCGCGTGATGGATGGGTTATCTGACTTGCGTGAAATCTTGTCGATCTCGTCGATATAAACAATACCGATCTGCGCTTTTTCTACATCGTAGTCACACTTCTGCAACAACTTCTGAATAATGTTTTCTACGTCTTCGCCCACATAACCGGCTTCGGTCAGCGTAGTGGCGTCAGCAATCGTGAACGGCACATCCAGCAGGCGCGCCAGCGTTTCCGCCAGCAGAGTTTTACCGCTGCCGGTTGGCCCCACCATCAAGATGTTGCTCTTGCCCAGCTCAACATCGCCTTCTTTTTTGTTGCCGCCGCCAGCACGCAAACGTTTGTAGTGGTTGTACACCGCTACTGCGAGAATCTTCTTGGCTTTTTGTTGACCGATAACGTACTGGTCTAAGGTTTCCTTAATTTCTTGCGGGGTGGGCAATTTTTCATTGCCAGATTCCGTGGCGCTTTCTTGGATTTCTTCACGAATAATGTCATTGCACAAATCCACGCATTCATCACAGATGAATACAGATGGACCCGCAATCAGTTTTTTTACCTCGTGCTGGCTCTTGCCACAAAACGAGCAGTACAGCAGTTTGCCGTCGTCGCCACCTTTTGCCATATCAACTCTCCACCACGCCTTTCTTTATGCACATATTGCTGGATGATAGCAGCGCTGCCGTTATTTGGCAGCACTTCTCATGCACTGTTACGGCTTGCCCGTCGCCAGTACGCGTCTATCCAATACTTCATCAATTAAACCAAACGCTTTCGACTGCTCTGCACTCATGAAGTTGTCACGCTCAGTTTCTTTAGCAATCGTTTCCACTGGCTGACCAGTGTGCGCTGCCATAATTTCATTGAGGCGATGACGAATTTTGATAATTTCCTCAGCATGAATGAGGATATCGGTCGCCTGACCCTGTGCGCCGCCGCTGGGTTGATGGATCATGGTGCGCGCATTCGGCAAGCAGTAACGCTTACCTTTCGCGCCGCCTGCCAGCAAGAACGCACCCATGCTGCACGCCTGCCCGATGCACATGGTGCTGACATCCGGCCTGATGAACTGCATGGTGTCGTAGATCGACATGCCCGCCGTGACCGAACCGCCTGGGGAGTTGATATACAGGTGGATGTCTTTATCGGGATTTTCCGCCTCCAAAAACAACAACTGCGCCACCACCAAGTTGGCCATGTAGTCTTCCACTTGACCCACCAAGAAGATCACGCGCTCTTTGAGCAGCCGCGAATAAATGTCGAAAGACCGCTCACCGCGAGCGGTCTGCTCGATCACCATCGGAACCAAGCCAACGTTTTGGGGAGATTGGATAATCCTGTCGTTCATCGTGTCTGTTCCTGTGTCTCAATACTCATCGCAGTGTAGCTTTGTCCGCCGGTGAACTCATCACTCGCCATCAGATTCTTCTGCTTTGCTGACCACTTCCTGATAGCTCACTTTGCGGTCTTCTACAGCAGCCTTGCCCAACACCAGCTCCACCACCAAATCTTCCAACACCATATTTTCGATGCCGGTCAGCAGTTGCTTATTTTTCATGTAGTGCTCGATCACTTCTTTCGGATCGCGATAGCCTTCGGCCAGCTCTTCCACTTTACTGCGCACGCGGGCTGAGTCGGCCTTGATGTCGTGCTGGCGGATGATTTCGGCAAAGATCAAGCCGGTGGTGACGCGCTTTTTCGCCTGCTCGGCAAACATATCGTCAGGGAAGATGGACGCGGCATCAATTTGCTTGGCCATCTCGCCAAACTGCTGCAACATTTGGTTTCTCATGGCGTTAATTTCATTACCAATCAATGCCTTAGGCACTAAAATCTCATGTAATTTCAGAAGCTCATCCACCACATTGGCTTTCAACTTATTCAGCGCGGCATTCTTCATTTCGCGTGTCATGTTCTTGGTCACTTCTGCACGGAAGGCTTCAAGACCGCCAGTTTCTACGCCAAAGTGCTTGAAGAACTCATCATTCAATTCAGGCAACTTTTTCTCAGACACTTTGTGCAGCTTGATCTTGAACTCCACCGCCTGACCTTTCAGCTCTTCGCTGTGATAGTCGTCGGGGAAGGCCAGAGCCAGCGTTTTTTCCTCACCGGCTTTCATGCCGACGATGCCGTCTTCAAAGCCAGGGATCATCTGGCCAGAGCCCAGTGTCAGCGGGGTGTTTTCGCCCTTGCCACCGGCAAACGGTTCGCCACCTTTGAAGCCTTCAAAGTCGATGACCACTTGGTCGTCTTTCTGCGCGGCTCGCTCCACCACCTCAAAGCGCGCCTGCTGCTGGCGCAATGAGTCGATAGTTTTGTCGAGATCCGCATCCGCAATAGTGCCTTCCAAGCGCACAACTGAGGCCTTGCTCATGTCACCCACGGTGATTTCAGGGAAGATTTCAAAGGTAGCGACAAATTCAAAATCTCTCCCTTCTGCCGGCTCATTTTTGGCTTCAATAGAAGGCATACCGGCAGGCTGAAGTTTTTCCTGCTGTACCGCTTCAAAATAGGCTTTGTTAATCAAATCGCCCAATACTTCTTGGCGCACGCCTTGACCAAAACGCTGGCGCACCACTTTCATAGGCACTTTGCCGCGACGAAAGCCGTCCAAACGCACATTGCCCGCAGCGCTTTGCAGACGTTTGTCCACTTCCGCATCAATATGGGCGGCAGGCAGCCCGACAGTCATACGGCGCTCTAGAATCGATACGGTTTCAACCGAAACTTGCATGATGAATCAACCTCATTGTTCAAGGATTATTTAGAGAAAAGGGATTGGTGCGAAAGGAGAGACTCGAACTCTCACGGGTTGCCCCGCTGGAACCTAAATCCAGTGCGTCTACCAATTTCGCCACTTTCGCAGAAAAGGGGCGCGCATTATGCCATCCCTCCTTTGATTTAGCACGATACATGCGGCAAAATGCCGCCCGCTGCGCTGGGCACTTCCGCCCGCGAGACACTCGGTGAATAGCCATGAGGTTTATAGATGTCGAAAGAAGACTGTATTGAGTTTGAAGGTGAGGTGGTCGACACCCTTCCCAATACAACTTTCAAAGTGAAGCTGGAAAATGGCCACACAGTAATGGCACATATTTCCGGCAAGATGCGCAAGAACTACATTCGCATTCTGACGGGCGATAAAGTCAAAGTTGAAATTACGCCTTACGACTTGAGCAAAGGCCGCATCACTTATCGCGCGCGCTAAACAACGCTGACACCTACGCTGGTGTCAGCTCCTCGATATGCAGCACCACTTCGCCGTTTTCCACGGTGACTTCCACACGCCCGCCCGACTTCGACAACTCGCCAAACAACACCGCTTCTGCCAGTGGTTTGCGCAATTTATCTTTAATCAGCAGCGCCATTGGACGTGCGCCCATGGCTTTGTCGTAACCGTTATCCGCCAGCCAATCGCGCGCGGCATCGTCCACTTCCAGCATGACTTTTTTGTCGTCCAACTGCGCCTGCAATTCCACCAAGAATTTATCCACCACGGTTTTGATGGTGGTTTTTTCCAGCGGCGCAAATTGCACGATGGCATCCAAGCGATTGCGAAACTCCGGCGTGAACACGCGCTTCAAGGCTTCACCGGCATCGCTGCTGTGATCTTGTTGTGTAAAGCCGATGCTGCCACGACTCACTTCGCGCGCACCAGCATTGGTGGTCATCACTAAAATCACATTGCGAAAATCGGCTTTGCGGCCGTTGTTATCCGTCAGCGTGCCGTGATCCATCACTTGCAGCAACAAGTTGTAGACATCGGGATGCGCTTTTTCAATTTCATCCAGCAACACCACGCTGTGCGGATGTTTGGTCACCGCTTCGGTTAACAAGCCGCCCTGATCGAAGCCGACATAACCCGGAGGCGCGCCGATTAAGCGCGATACCGTGTGCGCTTCCAAATATTCCGACATAT
>CAZHQZ010000085.1:0-3795 GCA_964534675.1 uncultured Pseudomonadales bacterium
CTGGATAACGATTCTTTGTTTGCCAATGTCGGCGAGCGCTGCAACGTCACCGGCTCCGCCAAATTCAAACGCTTGGTGATGGACGGCGATTACAACGCCGCACTCGCGGTGGCGGAAGAACAAGTGAGCGATGGCGCGCAAGTGATCGACCTCAATTTTGATGAAGCAATGCTGGATTCGTTTTATGCGATGAAACATTTTTCGCAGTTGATTGCAGTGGAGCCGAATATCGCCAAAGTGCCGGTGATGTTGGATTCCTCCAAGTGGGACGTGATCGAAACCGGCCTCAAATGCACGCAGGGCAAAGCCATCGTCAATTCCATCAGCATGAAAGAAGGCGTAGCAAAATTTGTCGAGCAGGCAAAACTGTGCCAACGCTACGGCGCTGCGATTGTGGTGATGGCGTTTGATGAACAAGGCCAGGGCGACACGCTGGAACGCCGCATCGAGATTTGCAAAAAATCTTACGATATTCTTGTGAATGAAGTGGGCTTTAATCCCAACGATATTATTTTTGATCCGAATATTTTTGCGATTGCCACTGGCATTGATGAGCACAATAACTACGCTGTGGATTTTATCGAAACCACGCGCTGGATCAAACAAAACCTCCCTGGTGCGTTAGTGTCTGGCGGTTTGTCAAATGTGTCGTTCTCGTTCCGTGGCAACAATACGGTGCGCGAAGCGATTCACTCGGTGTTTTTGTATCACGCCATCAAAGCCGGTTTGGATATGGCGATAGTCAACGCCGGTCAGCTCGCGGTGTATGACGATCTCCCCGCTGAATTGCGTGAGAAAGTGGAAGACGTGGTGTTAAACCGTCACGCCGGTGCCACCGAGGCATTACTCGCGATTGCCGACAATTACAAAAGCGGCGGCGCGACCAAAAAAGAAGAAGATTTGAGTTGGCGCGAACTGCCTGTCAACAAGCGCATCGAACACGCGTTGGTGTTGGGCATTACTAACTGGATTGTGGAAGATGCGGAAGAAGCGCGCCAAAACAGCGAAAAACCGCTGGACGTGATCGAAGGCCCTTTGATGGACGGCATGAACGTGGTGGGCGATTTGTTCGGCGCGGGCAAAATGTTTTTGCCACAAGTAGTCAAAAGCGCGCGCGTGATGAAGCAGGCCGTGGCACATCTCACGCCGTTTATTGAAGCCGGAAAATCTGCCACTACAAAAAAAAGCAACGGCAAGATTGTGATGGCTACGGTAAAAGGCGATGTGCATGACATCGGCAAAAATATTGTCGGCGTGGTGCTCGGCTGCAACAATTTTGAGGTGGTTGATCTCGGCGTGATGGTGCCTTGCGATAAGATTCTGCAAGTCGCCAAAGAAGAAAATGCGGATTTTATTGGCCTCTCTGGTTTGATTACGCCGTCACTGGATGAAATGGTGCATGTCGCGCGCGAAATGCAACGACTGGACTACCAAGTGCCTCTGTTGATTGGCGGCGCTACCACCTCCAAAGCGCACACAGCAGTAAAAATTGAACCGCGCTACACCAACAATCAAGTGGTGTATGTGCCAGATGCCTCGCGCGCCGTAGGCGTTGCCACCACGCTGCTCTCTGCCGATTTGCGCGACGACTATGTAGAAAAACTGAAAGCTGAATATGTGCAAGTGCGCGAAAGAACAGCCAAACGCCGCAGCGGTGAAAACTTGGTGTCGTTTGAAAATGCTAAAGCTATCGGCTCCAAAATTGATTGGGACGGCTATGTGCCTGCTGTTCCGCAACAACCAGGCTTGCATGTATTGGACAATTACCCGCTAGAAGCATTGGTGCCTTTCATCGACTGGACTCCATTCTTCATTACTTGGGAGCTAGCAGGAAAATATCCCAATATTCTGGAAGACAATGTGGTTGGCGAAGCAGCAAGAAACTTGTTTGCCGATGCACAAAAAATGTTGCAAGACATCGTCAGCAACAAACGGTTGAAAGCGAGCGCAGTATTTGGCTTGTGGCCTGCCAACCAAGTGAACGGTGAAGACATTGAAATCTACACCGATGAAACCCGCAGCACAGTGCAAACCACATTGCATCACTTGCGTCAGCAAAATCACAAAAATGATGAAGCACCATTGTTGTCACTGGCGGATTATGTCGCACCAAAAACTAGCGGCTTGAACGATTACATGGGCGCGTTTGCTGTGACGGCTGGCACAGGCACAATGGAATTGGTTAAAGCGCATCAAGCAAACAATGATGACTACTCTGCCATCATGGTGAAAGCGCTGGCTGACCGTTTAGCCGAAGCCTTTGCCGAACATTTGCACCAACGTGTACGCAAAGAGTTTTGGGGTTACGCTGCCGCAGAAAACTTCAGCAATGAGGAATTGATTCGCGAACGCTATCGCGGCATTCGCCCTGCGCCAGGCTACCCAGCCTGCCCCGATCACACCGAAAAACGCAAACTGTTTGCCTTATTGGATGCAGAAAAAAATGCAGGCATCACGCTCACCGAACACTACGCCATGCTGCCGGCAGCCAGCGTCAGCGGTTGGTATATGGCGCATCCACAGGCGCGCTATTTTGCGGTAGGCAAAATATTGAAAGACCAAGTGGAAGCCATTGCCGCACGCAAACAGCAGGACATCGCACAAGTGGAGTACGATTTGTCGCCTGCACTGAGCTACGAACACTGAGGCACAACCATGAGCGAACAAGAGAATCCCAACAAACCCAATTTCCGCGCGATTGTGATGAGCACACTGGCAGCGGCTATTGGCATCCAAAGCAGTAAAAACCGCGAACGCGATTTTGTACACGGCAATATCAAAGTCTACATAGCTGCGGGATTGATTTTCACCACCCTGTTTATCAGTAGTATTGTGTTGCTGGTGAAACTGGTGATTAAAAATGCGGGGATGTAGCTCAACCACCGCCGTTGGACAATAAACTCTGTTAGGCTGAACGCAACACACTTACGACGAAAACACCATTGCCATGTCCAACAGCATCTTCAGCCTGTTGCCACCACAGGCAGACCCAACAAAAAAGCTAAAGACAGGCTCTCAAGGTCGCTCTAGCGTGGACATTGAATGGACCAATCGCTGCAACGCCACCTGCTCTTTTTGCCCGCGCGACAAAATGCCCGCCATGGGCATGATGAGTTTTGATGTATTCAAGCAAACCATTAAACGCTGCAAGGAATTACCCATACTGCCTGTAGCAAAAGCCTGCGGCACGGGAGAACCGTTGATACATCAAAATGCTGTTGAGTACGTCCAGTACGCCACCGATCAAGGCTTCGACTTCAACATCACTACTAACGCCTCTCTGCTGACACCAGAAAAATCCCGCGCGCTATTCAAAGCAGGACTTTCACAGCTCAACCTCAGCATCAGTGCCACCGGCGATCTTTACAACAGTATTTATAATTTGGAATTCGATACTGTGCGACGCAATGTAGAAGCTGCCGTACAACAAAACCCTGGCACATGCAAAATCATGGTCACTATTGTGGATTTTGAAGACAACCATGAGCAGGTGCAGGAAATTAAAACTTTCTGGAAAAATCTTGGAATCAATCGCTTCAACATAAATGACATACACAATCGCGGCGGTTATGCAGAGCAGTATTGTCAGGACGCAATGACAACTACTTACGAACAAGAGGCTCTGCAAATTCTGAAAAATAACAACATGTCACATCTGTGCATGGTTCCTTATATTTTCGTCATGATTGGCTGGGATGGGCAATATTATTTATGTTGCCATGACTGGAAAAAGCGTCACCCTATGGGTAGTGTGTTTGATTTTTCTATCGAAGAAGTTGAACACAAAAAACTAGC
>CAZHQZ010000085.1:3895-6323 GCA_964534675.1 uncultured Pseudomonadales bacterium
CGTTGTGCGAGTTTGATGATTGTGTCACCCACTTCACTAAATGATCCTAGATTTCCAACAACACCATTCATCACCAAACAAGTTTTCATCGCCACATACGCAGTGCGTTTGTTGGCATCGTTAAACACATAGCCAACCGCAATGTAGCAGGCGTAACAAGCTGCCAATTCATAAATATCTTCTATCATGCCGTAGTGAATACGATTATCGACACGCGCAATAACCGCATCCAAGGATTTGTCACTGGCCAAGCCTTGCAACTCATGAGCGCCAATAACGCGCTCGTGAATTAACAATACATCCTCTGCACTTAAGTATTTCATCCGTTATTCATCCTTGGCTTATTTATCTTTTAGGTAGTCCAATACCGGCGACATTTCTTCGTCAGCCAGTGATAAAGCAGCCAGCAACTCTGCTCTACTCACCGGCTCAAATGACAATGTGTCCACCGCCGCCACCGGCACGAAATAACCCACCACTTTGTTGCGATTCAGCACCGCAACCGGTGACGAGCCGGCCTGCTCCAGTACTTTGGCGGGGTCGCGCAGCTCGGTGAGAGAGACGGTCTTGTGGGTTAGCAAATGTTCCATAGCGCACTCCAAATACACATTTAAATATGCACTTAAGTGTTATGCAAAAAACCCAGCACCGCAAGCCATCTGTGGTAGTTTATGAAACTCAGGACAGTTGGAGGCCTCCATGCCAGAGAGCAACATGGCTGCGGATAGCACAGAAAATATCGCTCTGTATTTACTCGATACCCTCGCCGCGCAAGGTAAAACGCTTACCTGCGCGGAATCCTGTACTGGCGGCCTGGTATCGTCAATGCTGACAGCAATCCCCGGCGCGTCACGAGCTTTCCATGCCGGTTTCATCACCTATTCCAACGCCATGAAAATCGCGCTGCTCGACGTGCAGGCATCCACACTGGCGCAGTACGGCGCGGTGAGCGAACAAACCGTGCGCGAGATGGCACAGGGCGCACTGGTGCGCAGCGGCGCGGATTACGCCATCGCCATCTCCGGTATTGCCGGGCCAGATGGCGGCACGGAAGAAAAACCGGTAGGCACGGTGTGGATCGCCTGGGGAACAGCAGCGCACATTCGCGCACAACATTTTCTATTTGATGGTTCACGCCAACAGTGTCAACAGCGCGCAGCCACTACCGCCTTGGATTTGCTGTACCGCACTGCCCTCGCGGATGGGGATACAATGACGCCACCTGATAATTCTGTTTAAAACTGTGCCATTCCATGACATCCACACCAACTTTATTTCACGAGATTCCACAGCAGCGCCCGCACACGCCGCTGTTAGATCGCATAGATACGCCTGCGCAACTGCGTGAATTAGATGAATCACAATTGCCAGAACTCGCCGATCAATTGCGCGAATATTTGCTGTACAGCGTCGGGCAAAGTGGCGGACATTTTGGTGCGGGTCTAGGCGTGGTCGAACTCACGGTCGCGCTGCACTACGTTTACAACACGCCAGAAGATCGCTTGGTGTGGGATGTTGGTCATCAAACTTATCCGCACAAAATTCTCACAGGTCGCCGCGAACAACTGCCAACGATTCGTCAGCAAAACAGTTTGTCCGGTTTTCCTAAACGCAGCGAAAGTGTTTACGACACTTTTGGTGTGGGGCATTCCAGCACATCGATTTCTGCCGCACTCGGCATGGCACTCGCCGCCAAAGCACAAAACCTGCAACGCAAAACCGTGGCCGTAATTGGCGATGGTGCGATGACGGCTGGTATGGCGTTTGAAGCGCTGAATCACGCCGGTCACACAGGTGCGAATATGTTGGTGGTATTGAACGACAACAACATGTCGATCTCACACAATGTCGGCGGCCTCGCCACGTATTTTGCAAAAATTTGGGCGAGCAAGTTGTACACCTCCGTGCGCAGCAGCGGCAAAAAAGTGCTGTCTAAAATTCCGCCCGCTTTTCAATTAGCGCAGCGCACTGAAGAACACATGAAAGGCATGGTGGCACCTGGCACGCTGTTTGAAGAGTTAGGTTTTAACTACATCGGCCCCATCGACGGGCACAATTTAAATGATCTCGTGCGCACGCTGGATAATTTGCGCAATTTGGAAGGCCCACAACTGCTGCACATCATCACCACCAAAGGCAAAGGTTTTGCGCCGGCAGAAGCAGACCCTATCACTTATCACGCTTTATCAAAAATTGAAGCCAAACCGCAAACGATTCAACTCGTTGATGAAAAAACCAAGGTCAAAAAATATCAGGATATTTTTGGCGATTGGTTGTGCGATATGGCCACTGTCGATAAAAAATTAGTGGGTATTACACCGGCCATGAGTGAAGGTTCCGGCATGGTGACGTTTGCCGAACGCTTTCCAGAACAATTTCACGATGTGGCGATTGCCGAGCAGCACGCCGTCACACTCGCAGCGGGTTT
>CAZHQZ010000086.1:0-6316 GCA_964534675.1 uncultured Pseudomonadales bacterium
ATGGCGATAGAAAACTTTATTTCTGTGCCAGAAACCGAAGGTCCAAAAATGGCTGCCGCCTTAGAACAACATGTGCGCGCTTACGATGTGGACATCATGAATTTGCAACGCGCTGCCGCATTAAAAAGCAGCAATGGCATGATAGAAATTGAACTCGCCAGCGGCGCATCGGTAAAAAGTAAAACCGTAGTGCTTGCCACAGGTGCGCGTTGGCGCGAAATGAATGCGCCAGGAGAAAAAGAATACCGTGGTCGCGGTGTTGCCTACTGCCCGCACTGCGATGGCCCACTGTTCAAAGGCAAACGCGTAGCAGTAATTGGTGGCGGCAATTCCGGCATTGAAGCGGCGATTGATTTGGCAGGCATCGTGGCGCACGTCACCGTGTTGGAATTTGACACACAGTTGCGCGCCGATGCCGTGTTGCAGAAAAAACTCGCCAGCTTGCCGAACGTTAAGGTCATCACCTCCGCGCAAACTACAGAAGTGATAGGCGATGGCAACAAAGTGAACGGTTTGACGTACAAAGATCGCCACAGCGGTGACACGCACAAGGTGGAACTGGAAGGTATTTTTGTGCAGATTGGTTTGGTGCCGAATACCGATTGGCTGAAAGACACCATTGCACTCAGCCCGCGCGGTGAAATTGAAATTGATGCACGCGGTGCCACCAATATGCCTGGTGTGTTTGCCGCCGGTGATGCCACTACGGTGCCGTTCAAGCAGATCATTATTGCGATGGGCGCAGGCGCAACAGCCGCACTGGGTGCGTTTGATCACATGATTCGCCAATAACAAAAAAGGAATCCAGCGATGAACTTGCGCGATTTGCAATACTTGGTAGCAGTGGCCGATGTGCGCAATTTCAGTCAGGCGGCTGACAAATGTTTTGTCAGCCAGCCGACGCTGTCCAACCAAATTCGCAAATTAGAAGAAACACTGGGCATCACGCTGTTTGAACGCAACAACAAGCGCGTGATTCCCACAGAAACCGGCGAGCAAATTGTGGCACTGGCACGCAAGGTGTTGCACCAAGTCGACACCATGCACGATGTAGCGAAAAGCTCCAAAGACCCGCTAGCGGGAAAGTTTCGTCTCGGCGCATTTCCCACCTTATCCACTTATATTTTTCCAACATTAGTGCCAAAAATTACGGCGACACTGCCGCAACTCAAATTGGTGTTGATTGAAGAAAAAACACAGCAGTTATTGGAACGCTTAAAACGCGGCGAGTTGGATGCAGCGCTTTTAGCTTTGCCTATTCATGACGATCAACTGGAAGTGCGCACTTTGTTTGACGATGAGTTTTTGCTCGCCACGCCCGCAACACATGCTTTAGCCAAACAAAAACAGGTAACACAGCACAATATCAGCGGAGAAAAACTTTTACTCTTGGAAGAAGGTCACTGCCTGCGCGATCAAGCACTCGCTGTGTGCCAATTGGCTGGCTCGGAAGAAGAACAGGATTTTCGTGCGACCAGTTTGGAAACACTGCGCCAAATGGTGAAAGCCGGAACGGGTATTACGTTTATGCCACATATCGCCATACATCCAGACGAGCGCGATATTTGTTACATCCCTTTCAAAAAACCTGCGCCACATCGCACGATAGGTTTGGTATGGCGCAAAACGTCTGTGCGACGTGCCGTGATTGAAAAAATACTGCCGCTACTCCTCCAGCAGTGAGCGCAACATCCACGCGGTTTGCTCATGAATGGCAATGCGCTGCGTGAGCAAATCTGCCGTCGGTTCATCACTGGCTTTTTCCACACAGGGAAACAAACTGCGCGCCGTGCGCGCCACCGCTTCATGTCCCTGTGCCAAGATTTTGACCATCTCCAAGGCTTTGGGTGGCTGCGCGGGAGTATCCGGCAGTGATGCCAATTTGCTAAACGTGGCATAACCACTGGGTGCAATATGACCGAGAGAGCGAATGCGCTCTGCAATCGGGTCCACAGCATTCCACAACTCGGTGTACTGCCCCATAAACATCACATGCAGCGTGTTAAACATCACGCCCGTGACGTTCCAGTGAAAATTGTGCGTCGTCATGTACAGCGTATAGGTATCCGCCAGCAAGCTGCTTAAGCCTTTGGCGATGGTTTCGCGATCTTTTTCACTGATGCCAATATCGATCATCGGTTTTTTGCTCATCACACGACCCTCTCAGTTTTATTACCATTATCTAAACAGACAACTTGCTAAACAGACAGTTCCCACTGCGGCAAATAACCGACTTCATTTTCCGCGACCGTCGCGTCAGCGCAAATCCACCAATCACCCACCGCCAATAATTGCTCATCTTGATAAATCAGCGGCGTGCGCTCACGCAACCACGGCGGAATTGCACACTCTTGAAATAATTTTTTTAAGGTCTGTGAATGCTCGCGGCCGTGTGGGCGGCAGCGCAGCCCTTCGCGCGCAAAACTAACAGTGAGTGGGCGCGAATTATCCAGCCGCATGCCTTGTCCGCACACGGAAGAAAATGACAACTGACCGAAACTAGCATTGCTCAGTAAATCATCCACGCTGCACTGCCACACACGCTCGCCATCCAGCGGCGGCAACTGCGGCATCACATAAATGCGCCCTTGATAGCGGCGACACTGCCAATCGTCCCACGCAATTTGCGGTGAAGAATCAATGCGAGAATCCATCGCTTGCGCTTGAATGGCATCCAAAATTTTGTGGTTTGGAATCGGCACGCCGCAGCGCATAAACCACAAACGCAATACATTGCGCCGCCGCGCTCGCGACAGCCCCAATAAATAAGCGTAGGCCAAGGAAAAACCAAAACGCTCTGAATGTGGATAGCAGGCAAAAAAATCAATTTCTGCCAATTCATCATTCACCGCATCGGCTTCACCGCACCAATCCATACTGCGCGCAATGGATTGGCTAGCCTGCGGCCAACGCGCATGCAGCACAGGCAATACCTGTTCGCGCAAATAATTTCTATCAAAATGCAGATCGCAATTTGATTCGTCTTCCACCCACTGCAATTGGTGTTGGATGGCATAAGCACGCAACTCGGTTTGCGGACGCGACAACCAAGGACGATGGAGACAGCCGCCGCCTATCCTGCGCCACTCAGGCATGCCGCCCAATCCACGCACACCTGCACCGCGCAACAAACGCAAGAAAAATGTTTCAATTTGATCGTCAGCGTGATGCGCCATCAACAACACATCGCCATAATCGACTCGGTTAGCAAAAATATCGTAACGCGCCTGACGTGCGGCATTTTCCAAACCACTGCCATTGCGAACCACCGCAACGCGCTCGGCATAAAAATTTACGTCCAATTCCTGCGCTATGGTTTCGCAGTGCTTTTGCCAAGCATCTGCATTGGGGCTCAAACCGTGATTGATATGCAGCGCAAGAATCTCTTGCGGTAAATTCAAAGCGACCAGCGCGTGCAACAAGGCGTGTGAATCTGCGCCGCCGCTGTAGGCCACCACAAAGCGCTCTGCATCGTGAAAGCCTTCCAGCTTTTCTCGCAGCAATTCGCGCAGTGCATCACTCATGGCAAGATCCTTCTCAGCAAATAATTTTAAGGATTACCGAAACTCATCAAACGCTGGTAACGCTGTTCCAACAGCGCGTCCGTTGTTTTTTGCAGCAATACATCGAGCTGCTGCGCCAAGGTTTCACGCAGGCTGCTCGCCATTTCCGTCAAACTGCGATGCGCGCCACCTAAAGGCTCTGGAATCACATGATCCACAATACCGAGCTCCAGCAGCGTGCTGGACGTTACGCCCATCGCCTCCGCCGCTAGCGGCGCCTTCTCTGCCGTTTTCCAAATAATATTGGCGCAGCCTTCTGGCGAAATAACAAAGTAAGTGGCGTATTGCAGCATATTGATTTGATCGCCAATGCCGATGCCCAACGCGCCGCCTGAGCTGCCTTCACCGATCACGGTGCAAATCATCGGCGTGCGCAAGCGCGACATCACCGCAAGATTTTGTGCAATCGCTTCAGAAATACCGCGCTCTTCGGAATCAATGCCAGGATACGCTCCAGGTGTATCAATTAAGGTCAACACCGGCAAACGAAAACGCTCTGCCATCTCCATCAAACGCAGTGCTTTGCGATAACCTTCGGGTTTGGGCATACCAAAATTGCGCGCCACTTTTTCTTGCACTGTGCGACCTTTTTCTTGCCCAATCACCATCACCGGTTTGCCTTCTAAACGCGCAACGCCGCCGATGATGGATTTGTCATCACCGAAACGGCGATCGCCGTGCAATTCATCAAACTCGGTAAACAACAGCGGCAGATAATCCAAGGTATAAGGGCGTTGCGGATGGCGCGCCACTTGCACCACCTGCCACGCACTCAAATCGCTGTAAATTTTTTCAGTTTGCTTGCGACTTTTTTCGCGCAATTTTCCCAATTCATCGGCGATGTTAACGCCGGAATCATTGCCAACCAGTTGTAGCTCTTCGATTTTGGCTTCCAACTCGGCAATGGGCTGTTCAAATTGAAGGTAGTTATAGGCCACTGACAACTCCACTAAATATGGCTTTTATTCAACAATGCTCATTCAATACTGCACACGCACAGCGGCAAAACCGAGCCGCGCGCGCAAGGCACGCAACAACTCATCGGTGGGGTTGATACACCATGACTCTCCCGCCACGATCTCACCCTTAGCCTGCTGCCCCTGATAGACAAACCGCAAGCCGCAGCGCCCTGCTTGGCGGTGAGGTTGTATCAGTTTGCCTAGCAGAGCCACCGCTGGCTCGCGCCCTGTTTGTAGCTGGCTCAGTGTCTCAGCATCAAGCTGAATCTGCAAATAGCGCGCCTGTTCTTGGCGCACCTCGGTAAAGTCGCGAACCTGCGATGCCCGCAGCGCCAGCGCGTTGCGGTAATCGTCCCGGCTCACCACACCCTCCACCACCAGCAAGCGCCCCAGATCCAATTTGTCGCGCACACGGTCGTATTCCTCGGCAAATACCGTCGCCTCAATGCGACCACTGCGGTCATCCAACAGCACCGATGCCATATTTTTGCCGCTCTTGGTTTTGCGCACACGCACATCCACCACCAAACCGGCCACTTTCTGCGCACTACGCTGCGGCTCAATATCCGCAATGCGATTTTTTACCAACACGCGCAGCTCGTCCTGATACTCTTCCACCGGATGCCCTGTGAGGTACAAACCCAGCGTATCTTTTTCCCCCTGCAAACGGTCGCGCATGGACCACGCAGACACCGAGCGGTAATCCGCATACACATCGCCGCTCGCTTCCGCCGCTGTCGATACCACATCACCAAATAAATCCGCCATCCCTGCATCTTGGTTTTTGTGTTTTTGACCTGAGGCCTGCACGGCATCCGGCAGTGCCGTCATCAAAACGGCGCGCGCGCGATCAATATTATTATCTGCAATCAAATTATCCAGCGCGCCACTGCGCACCAGCGCTTCCAGAGCGCGTTTATTGAGTTTATGCGAATCGACGCGCGCACAAAAATCAAAAATATCCACGAATTTTCCCTGCTCGTGGCGCGAGGCAACAATGGATTCGATTGCGCCCTCGCCCAAACCTTTAATCGCACCCAAGCCGTAAACAATGCGCGCTTGCTCATCCACCGTAAAATGAAAATCACCGCTATTTACATCGGGCGGCAACAGCGTCAGACCCATGGCGCGACATTCTTCGATAAACGTCACCACCTTGTCGGTTTTATCCATATCCGACGACATAGTGGCCGCCATAAACTCTGACGGATAATGCGTTTTCAACCACGCCGTTTGATACGACACCAAGGCATACGCTGCTGAATGCGATTTGTTAAAACCGTAACCGGCAAACTTTTCTATCAAATCAAACAAGCCGCCAGATTGCTGCTCAGGAATGTTGCGAGTGGCTGCGCCATCAACAAACTTTTGTCGCTCCTCGGCCATTTTTTTTGCATCTTTTTTTCCCATCGCGCGGCGCAACATATCCGCACCGCCCAGCGTGTAATTGGCCATGACCTGTGCGATTTGCATGACCTGCTCTTGGTACACAATAACGCCGTAAGTGGGGCGCAACACCGGATCGAGATCATCGTGATGCAACTCAATGGTGGGATAAGCCGCCTTGGCTCTGCCGTGTTTACGGTTGACGAAATCGTCCACCATGCCGGATTCCAAAGGCCCCGGACGATACAGCGCCACCAAGGCGATCAAATCTTCAAAACAATCCGGTTTCAATTTACCAATCAGCGTTTTCATGCCGCTGGATTCCAACTGAAACACCGCCGTGGTTTGCGCTTTTTTCAACAACTCGTAAGTGGGTTTGTCATCCAGTGGGATATTGGCAATATCGAT
>CAZHQZ010000087.1:0-2715 GCA_964534675.1 uncultured Pseudomonadales bacterium
TCAATTTGATACAAACCAAATTCATTAATATCAACCATCACTAAAATGCGCGGCTGACTTTGCAAAATTTGTCGACACAATTCACTGCCAATAGAACCCGCCGCGCCCGTTACCATCACCACATGATCGCGAATACAGCGATCCAGCAAATGCTCGTCTGGTGCAACCGGCACACGTCCTAAAATGTTGTCATACACATGGCTCACATCGCTGCCGCGCAAAGAGCTGTCCAATAGCTCCTCAATGCCGGGAACCATTTGAGATTTCACGCCCATCTCTGTCAGTTCTTGCGTGATTTCTTTGCGGCGCTGCAAGGGAGCAGACGGCATGGCTAACAACACTTTAGTGATGCCGTGACGCTCCAACAACATAGGAATATTGATAGCGGCATACACCGGTAGGCCATCTAAAATCATGCCCTGCTTGGCTAGGTTGTCATCAATAAACAACACCGGCTTGTAATCGTTACTGCGTTCTAAGGCTTGATACACCTGCAAACCGGAAGAACCTGCGCCGTAAATTGCCACGCGTTCGCGATGAATCTGCACACCTTTGTGATAGTAGGCGCGAATAGCCATGCGCGAGCCACCAATAAAAATGTAAGCAAAACACAAATAAATTACGGGTACAGAGCGCGGCATAAACATATCGCTCATGTAAGCGATCACCGCAACAATCAATGCAGAAACCAGAACGCCCTGCATCACTGCAAATATAGCCTGCTGCCCCATGTAGCGGATGATGGAGCGATAAAGCCCAAGGCGTCCAAAGGCAAACAGTGTTAGCAACAAACAAAAAGCGAGCAGCACATATTGTGATATTTGCTGGGGAAACCACACTTCCCCCAAACGCGCCCAGAAGGCAAACAGCAACGCCACGCCCAACAGGGCGAAGTCCACCACCAACATCAATATTTGTTTGTAATATTGATGCAGAAAATGTGTTGTCGTTCGAAGTATTTTCACAGCTAACCTTTACTGCCTACTGCGGCTGTCTCTTGCCTCCCGTTGCAAACTGCGCTCAGATTGCAAGACAAGGAAACCGTAACACACAAGCCACGCCAGTGGCAGCCCAATATTCATCCATGCCTGCTGCGCGCACTGCTGTACAACTGCTGTTGCCGCGCACGCCAGCATTAAAATCACATACGCGCCCGTGACCTGACGATGACTGTAACCCGCCAACACCCAGCGCTGATAGTAGTGTTGACGGTGCGGCAGCCACACTTTTTCTCTTTTGCACAGGCGTTTGCACAACGTCACCGTCGCATCCACCCAAAAAGCTGAAAACAGTAATATCGGCACCCACAAGGGATAAATGTGCAGCCGCCATCCCTGAATACTCAACACGCCCATCATCAGCCCCAGCACCGTAGAGCCGCTGTCTCCCATAAAAATACGCGCTGGCGGAAAGTTAAAACAAAGAAAACCTGCGCTGGCCGCCGCAATAACGGCGCAAAAAACTGCAAACGCCGTCTGCGCCTGCATCACACCCAGCACAGCCAAAGTCGCAAATCCGATAACGGCCATAGCACCGGCAAAACCATCCATGCCATCCATAAAATTGTATAAGTTGATGCACCACACCAACACGACAACGCCCAATAGAGGCCACAGCCAAGTTAGCCATGCCGCACTTACATAAACACGTTCACCCCACACCAACAAACAGGCTGCACTCATCTGCGCTACTAAACGCAGCAAAGGATGCAGCCCGCGCCTGTCGTCCAGCAGCGCGGTGACTAGCAACAACACCGCCGCGATACTTAAATACGCCCCCACCTCATCCATCGGTGCCTGTTGCAGCCAGCCAATCGCGCACACAACACCTAACCAAATGGCCACGCCACCCAAACGCGACACCGGCGCTGTATGCAGTGAGCGCTCATTGGGATGATCCAACCAAACATGCTGCCCGTATTTCACAATCAAATAACACAAAAAAGCAGACACACAAAACGCCGCCAGCAGCGCAAGTGTGATGTGCCATGAAAATAGATTAAGCATGGTGTTGTACGGCGGAAATCATGTTTGGCAGTTCACGATAAAACGTTGTGCTGGGTGTCCAACCTAATTGCTGTAATTTTTCTGAAGAATAAACAGCGTTTTCGGTTAAACGCGCCACCGCACTGCGGTTTACTGGAAACGGAACGCCTAGTGTTTCGAGCGCATCACCCACTGCGCCAAGCGCTTGCAACAACGACAAAGGAATATGCCATTTCGCAGGCGTTTTTCCCAAGGCTTTGCGAATCGCCGTATACAAATCACTCACTGTGTACGGTTCCTTATCAGCAACAATCAGCGGCTGGCGATTGGCGCCAGGATGCGTAGCAGCTAGCAACAGAGCTTCTGCTACATCACCTGCAAACACCATAGATCGCTGCGCACCTGTGTCTAACAACGGTGGAAAATAACCGTGTTCAATCGCGTTAATCATTTTTTGCAAATTACCTTTTACGCCCGTGCCGTACATTAAACAGGGACGTACAAGTGCAATATGCGGAATAGCAATATCAAGCAACTGCTCTTCTGTTTTTCGCTTCCAATAACCGTAAGGCTCTGTTGGCCAAGCATTCCAACGTTCATCACAAACATTCGTAGCGGGAACTACCGCAGCTTTGGTTGTGCTAACAAACACAAATCGTTTAACTCCCTGCTGCGCAGCCAGACGAGCCAGACGCAGCACTGCCGAATAATCCGCTTCGTATTGCTTTGC
>CAZHQZ010000087.1:2815-6075 GCA_964534675.1 uncultured Pseudomonadales bacterium
ACCTTAGCCTTTACCCATATTGCGGAGGTTTGCAGGGGTGTAGTAGTCATCGTTATGTTTCTTGGCTGGTATCTTCTGAATACCACCTTCCTCGTTGACCAAGTTGTTCAACAAGTAAGCGCCTTTCTGAAGATCGTGGTAGATCTCTTGACGAGGAGCCATACCAGGCATGTCATACGCGTTTACGAAAGTACGCATGGTGGTACGCCACAAAGTACCTTGGCTGTCGTAGTTGTCAGCCAACAATGCACCCCATGAATCTTCATCCATGTACAGACGACGCTTGGCGTAAATGTGACGCTTGCCTTCTTTCAGCGTAGCCACAACTACCCATACGCGGTGCAATTCATAACGCATGAATTCTGGGTTGGGATGGCCTACTTTCAGAATGTCTGCGTATTTATGCTCTGGTGAATCTGCTTCCGTGTTGTTGTACGGAACGTACACTTCACGCTGCGGCTCCAGTTTCCAATCGTAGCGATCGGTGGCACCGATAAAGGCCAGAGCATCGTCAACTGTTCTCAAACCGCCAGGACCGTCTGGGAAGTCATAAGCGATAGTTGGTGCACGGCGCACGCGGCGTGTGCCTGGCAAGTACTGCCATGCGTTACGCGGCAGTTCAGTCAGATCTTGGAACTCGTGCACCAAGGTCACTTTACCTTTTTCACGCGGTGGATCTGTTACCACAACCAACACTTTGGCGTTGAAGTTGGCTTTGATAACTTCGTCGCGCGTCAAGCTAGGGTCGAACACAGGGAAATAACGGCTCTCGATCTGCTTACGCATAGAGATACTGCCGTTATTAAACACCGCTGCACTACCTACTTCGCCTTCAGTGAAATAGATGTTGGGTGAGTATTCATGGTTCCACACCACTTCTACACCATTCTGAGGAATAGGGAATGGAGGACCACCCACGCCACCGTGTACACCGTTACCACTAGGTACGATCTCCGCTTCGGTAGCGTTCATTTTGACGTTTTTCCAAATCCAATCGTTGTAGCGCACTTCACGCTTGGATGGATAGATTTTCATTTTGAAGGTGTCAGGATACTTCTTGAACAAAGCAAGCTGACCATCAGACAAGTTAGCCTTGTATTTTTCGTAGTTCTTGCCATCGATCACAAACAAAGGTTTTTCGTTTGGATAAGGGTTGGGGTAATAAGTACCGGTACCTTTGTAATCGACATTTTTAGGTGCGCCCAACACAGTGCCAGTGTACGCAGGGATAGTACCTGCCGCATTGCCTTTGGGGTTAGCTCCCATGGGCGTCAGTTCCGTGCCGAGTCTATTCGCCTCAGCTTGTGAAACTTTCGCATCTACCTGTACTGCAGATACCATCAGCAAAATTCCTGTGGATACTGCTACCGTTATTTTTGTATTCATAAGCTTCCGTGTACTCCAGAACGTTGACGGGTTACGGTCTACCTCAAAGTTTGAGGATGCGGTAGCGTACCGCAAAGACTCTTGGGGTAAAAGTCACTTTCTGCCCTTTTATGACAACTTATTGCTGAGATAAATGTAGTAGAAACACGCAACAGCACTACACCACCGCATCACAGGTGGGAACTCGTTGCACGACTACAGTAGAATGCGGTCTTTATCGCCATCTTTTGAGAAACTGGAAAGACGATGCAACAAACCCATAACAACGGCGTTGAAAACCTCAATGTCGAATCACAAAACATCCTCATCACCCCCGCTGAACTCAAAGCACAGCTACCTTTAACACCCGCCGCTATTGCAACGGTAAAGGCAGGGCGAGAAGCCGTGCGCAATGTTCTGGATGGCACGGACCCTCGCCTGCTGGTTGTCATCGGCCCCTGCTCCATTCACGACACCAAGGCCGCGATGGACTACGCCCATCGCCTCAAAGCCTTGAATGAGAAAGTGAAAGGCAGTTTGCTGATTGTGATGCGCGTCTACTTTGAAAAACCGCGCACCACAACGGGCTGGAAAGGCTTAATCAATGACCCCCATATCAATGACTCCTTCAAAATTGAAGAAGGTCTGCACATCGGCAGAAAACTGCTGCTCGATATTGCCGAGCTAGGTTTGCCCACAGCCACCGAAGCGCTCGACCCAATTTCTCCGCAGTATTTGCAAGATTTAATCTCGTGGTCCGCGATTGGCGCACGCACCACCGAATCGCAAACACACCGCGAGCTGGCCTCTGGGCTGTCTTGCGCCGTGGGCTTCAAAAACGGCACAGACGGCGGCATGTCAGTGGCGATCAATGCCATCAAATCAGCTGTGTCTCCGCATCGCTTTCTCGGCATCAACAATGAAGGGCAAGTGGCGATCATCACCACCACCGGCAACCGCTATACGCATGTGGTGTTGCGCGGCGGCGATGGCAAGCCCAACTACGATTCCGTCAGCATCGCGCTGTGCGAGCAAGATTTGCTCAAAGCCAAGATCCAGCCCAACATCATGGTGGATTGCAGCCACGCCAACTCCAACAAAAACCACGGCCTGCAAGCCTTGGTCATGGATAACGTGGTCAATCAGATTTTAGAAGGCAATCAATCCATTATCGGTGTGATGATTGAAAGCCACATCGGTGCGGGCAACCAAAAAATCCCCGACGATTTGAGCAAACTCACCTACGGCGTTTCCATCACCGATGCCTGCATCGACTGGCCCACCACAGAGAAGTGCCTGCTGTCTGCCCATGAAAAGCTGCAACAGGTGCTCGCCGGTCGCCGCCAGCCAAAATAAGATTTCACTTTAAAAAGTTTCTTTAACTTGTTGATAAATGGAGAAATCATGGCTACACCACAGTTCAATACTCAGCATTCTGCTGAGCAGTACACCTTTGCCGGTCAAGATGTTCCTTGGCTGGTAAAACTCTGGGCGAACCAAACCCCAGACAAATTGTTTCTCGCCTGGGAGCCCAAAGAAGGCGCAAGCCGCACTTGGACCTACAAACAGTTTTGGGATGAGATCAACGAAGTCGCTTGTGGCTTGATCGCCAAAGGCGTGAAAAAAGGCGACAAACTGCTGATTCACGCTGAAAACAGCCCAGAAATGATGATTGCGTGGTACGCCTCTGCCATCGTCGGCTCCGTGGGCGTGACCACCAACACCCGCTGCATCGGCGACGAACTTACCTACTTCGCCGAACACTCCGAGGCCGTGGGCTGCATCACCCAGCCCAAATTCATTCAAGCGCTGGCTGAAAACGCCAAAAGCCTGCCTTGGTTTATCGTGCTGGACGACAACTCCGGCGAAGAAGCCACAGCCGAAGAAGCCGCCTA
>CAZHQZ010000088.1:0-1694 GCA_964534675.1 uncultured Pseudomonadales bacterium
CATCAAACCAGCGCACTAAGCGAATAGTGTGCCCTATGCCTAGTAGCAGAAATAACACACCACCAAACATTGGTGCGTTTTGCATCAGCAAGCCACAGGCAGTGAGCAGCGCCGCTAACACGGCGCCAATCAATAGCGACCAATCCAGCCACGGCCATGCAGTAACTTGTGCCGTGCGCAGCAAACCGCGAAAAGTAAAAAAGGGAATCACACGCCCACCGATCAGCGTAATCATCGCCAACACTAACCACACAGCCGCCAAACTGCCTTGGCGTTGCCACGCATCGTTATTTTGCAAAACGCCGCACAGCGTTAATGCGTTGGTTGCCGTAAGTAATAGCAAAACCACAGCAATTGGGTAATTGCGATTTTGGCGCGCTGCCCACAACAAACGCGCCATCGCAACGGTGACTGCTAATAAAAAAATGATATTTAGCAACAACAAAATTATTGGAAAAGGTTGCCACCAACTGCTGCGCGCAAGCAGCCACAACACCGCCAATACTGCGAGCGGCTTGCCCGATAAACTCGGTTGCCCCGTCCACGTTTGCACAGCAGTTAATAAAAAACCGGCAATCACTGCGCCAGTAAAACCAAACACCATTTCGTGGCGATGCCACGCCAACCAACCGCCGAGAGGTGTGGGCTGCGACCAACTGCCGAGCAGCGCGCCTACCCACAGCGGCACAGCAATTAACGCCAGCAGCGCACCGAGTAGAAAAAATGGGCGAAAACCCAAACGAAAAATAGGTGGAATAGCCATAGCTTTGCGTTTGTCGATAACTTGCATAGCACCTTCCGGTAGATAAGCAGTGACGAGAATGTGTAGCGCCAAATCGTAGTCGAAATAAGTCGTCGGTGATTTGATTTAGATGGTGGCAGCAAGTTTTTTTAGTTGGAAGGTGTTAATTTTGTCTGTGTGCCTATATCCTATCCCCTAGGATAGGTTGATGAGGCAAGAGCCATGAGCGCACACACTGAGCATCCCGATGTCATCAAGCGACTGAAACGCGCGGCGGGGCATCTCAACAGCATCATCGTGATGCTGGAGGAAGACCGTCACTGTTTGGACATCGCGCAGCAGTTGCAGGCGGTGGAGAGCGCCATCGGCAATGCCAAAAAAGTTTTGGTACATGACCATATCGATCACTGTCTTGAACAAGCCGTGCGCGACAAAACACAAAGTGCGGAAGACACCATCCGCGAATTCAAAGCCATCACCAAATATTTGTAGGAATTATTTTCGGAGATTTTTTATGACTGAATTTACAACGCTGTTGCAACAGGGAAATGCGTGGCTATTTATTCCCAGTGCAATTTTGCTCGGCGCTTTGCATGGTTTAGAACCCGGGCATTCTAAAACCATGATGGCGGCGTTCATCGTGGCCGTGCGCGGTACGGTGGGGCAGGCTGTGCTGCTGGGGCTGTCGGCCACGCTGTCGCACACGGCGGTGGTGTGGGTAATTGCTATGGCGGGGATGTATTTCGGGCGCAACTGGAACGCTGAAACAACGGAACCTTACATTCAGTTGGTGTCAGCGGTGTTAGTTATCGGCATGGGTGCGTGGATGGTGTGGCGCACACGCAAATACCAAAAGCTGGCACAGCAGGGCGCATCCTGTCATCAGCATGACCATTCTCACGATCACGATCACGACCATTCATCCGACACCAATGCTGCACTGGATGCGCTG
>CAZHQZ010000088.1:1794-6041 GCA_964534675.1 uncultured Pseudomonadales bacterium
TCACGATCACGATCACGACCATTCATCCGACACCAATGCTGCACTGGATGCGCTGACCAAAGATTGCCAAGACCCGCACGAGCGCATGCACGCAGAAGACATTCGCCGCCGCTTCACCAATCGCGAAGTCACCACTGGGCAGATTGTGATGTTTGGATTAACGGGCGGTTTGATCCCTTGCCCCGCGTCGATCACGGTGTTGCTGCTGTGCCTGCACTTAAAACAAATCGCTCTGGGTGCGGTATTGGTGCTGTGTTTTAGCGTGGGCTTGGCGCTGACGATAGTGGCTTCGGGCGTGATGGCCGCTTTGAGTATTAAGCATGTGGCAAAGCGTTGGGATGGCTTTGGCGATCTCGCGCGCCAAGCGCCGTATTTTTCTGGCGCGCTGATTTTGGTGGTGGGCGCCTACATGGGGTACAGCGGGCTGCACGGTTTGGGGATGGTTTAGCCGATATATAACAGCTGATGGATGCTTGTGGGAAGCCTAATCGCAAGCATCACCAATACCATCGTAATCGCTGTCGATTTGATCGGGATTTGGTACAAACGGGCAATTGTCACACGCATCGCCAATACCATCTCCATCAATGTCTATTTGTAATGGATTTGGCATCACAGGGCAGTTATCGATGAATACTAGTCGCTTGTCATAGTTAAAAGTTGACTTTGTGTATGGTTTTGTCTTTGTGTTTAGGTAACTTACAGGAAAAACTTGGTTTTTATTTGATAATTGGTTCGAGTCAATATCTGGAATCCCATCCTTATCATAATCATTGCCGAAAATTGCCGAACTCCAAACCCTGAAAATGGGTTTTGCTTGATTGCCAAAAAGAGGGGCTGTTATCAAGCCGTTGTCAGCAAAAGTGGTGGTTTTTTCTTTTACGCCTAAAAAACCACCAATTCGCTTAAACCAATCTTCGTTTGGATAATAAATGAAATCCTTAGGATAAAAGTTGATGATAAAGGATAGGGGATGTTTCTTTAATCTATCAACAACAAAGGAAGTCATACACGATTGTTTTTTTAGTGGGTTCTCTAACAGAAAATCAAGGTAGATAGCTTGTTGAAGCTGAGCGTCATGTTGGTTGTAGTTTTCTCCAGAAGCGGGGTCTCCTTCATATGATAGCCAACTGGTTTCTGAAAAAGCTATTGGAACAAAATCTTCGATTCCGTTAGAGGAAAGCGCAGGTAAAACATTGCACGCATAGTTTTTCATGGTTTTGTTTTTGCTGTCACCAGATAAAACATCGGCAATGTTTTTTGAGAAGTTGTTTCTGTTTCCAGACCATGTGTTGGGGTAATAACTGATGCCAAATATGTCGAATCCTTTTAGGTCGTTATCCGCTGTTGCTACATCGACTATGCCACCTGTTTGGTATGCTGCCTGCATGGCTGTATTGCTACAGCCAGCATAACTATTTTGGTATCCGCTAAACACAATGATTACTGATCGGTTTGCAGTGCGCGCGCCATTTACCAGTGCTCGGTAGATAGAAATACTTCCGTTGCTATTGTCACCTTGCATTCCGTGGCATTCAGACCAAGGGGTAAAGTACTCCGGTAGAAAAAATCTATTCATGAAGTAGGATAGTCTTCGGTAAATTTTTTGTGCGCAGTTATTGCTGTCTTGACATAAATTTTGGTCGCTTGGTTGGTAAGCGGCTTTCCATAACGACAAGTAGATTTTTTTCCCTATCTCCCTTTGTTTATCGAGGTCGTTCTTAGCTCCTGCCATATATCTGTACCAGTTTTTGTCACTCTCCTTGGCTGCTGTTGATAGAGATTTTATTTCTTCTTGATAGGTGCATTCATCGTATTCCTTTCCGATAGTTTTTTCACAATTGCTGTAGTCTTTTGCAAATGTAACCCACGGGGTATATACGCCGGTTATTTTTCCTGACCAACTTACGGTCTGAGATGACGAGAAAAATATAGGTGCATGAAATGAAATAACATTTGAATAATCTAGCGCCACTCTATTCATATCGCTGGCGACATCATATTTTCCAACGTTGCAAGTGCCGTGAGTATTGCTGTGGCAAGACACGTTGTTTGTTGTTAGGGGGGCGTAGCTGGATGCGGAGAAATTTTTCCATTGCCATGCGGCGGGAGGATATGGGTAGAGGTCACGCCATTGGCTACTAAGATGAGTTTGTTGGTTGATGTTTTTTTGACCATATAAAATACCGTGATTGCTGTCGTAGGAGTAGACACTTCCTAACATCGGCTTGCCATTTTGGAAGATTGAGTTTTGTTGGTTAAGACTAAATATGAACTCTTGGTGATCTGTAATGCCGTCATTGTTGCTATCATAATTTGGGTCAACTATTGCGTTTAACCATGTCAGTATTTCGTATTGATAAGAAGTTGTATTGTTTTCTAGTGGTAAATTATGTTCTTGGTTTTTGATGTATATAGCCCTACTAATATCATTGCAATTTACTCTGACTTCATTAGCTCTGTCGTTGCTAGATATATCGTACTGTTTTGTGTTGTTCTGAGATGGTTCCCGCCAACTTTTACTTTGTGCTTCGCATAAAGCAATTCCTTGCTCTATGGGGACTAAGTTGTCTTGGGCGTCATATAGCATAAATACAGGCATGGCTAATGGAGTTGTTGTTAGATCGCCTGAAGATAAAAAGTTATCACACGTTTTATCGTTCAATGGACTGCATGTAAAAAACAATTCATTTTTGTTTGTGGTAGTTCTTGTTTGCGTATAAAAAGACACGCCATAAAAAGCCTCTGACATTTCAGTGATATTTAATTTATGGTTGTCTATAGCTGTGGTACTGTTTGTTGAGCTATTTTCTATTTTTGGGATATTTTTGAATATCCCTCGTTTGCTTGAAGTGTTGTCGCAGTGGTCATTAGTCATTGCCGATGTAAAACAAGCGGTACGATTTTCTGCGTAATGGTTTGTGTTTGTTTTATGAAAGATAGAAAAGTTTGTTGGGGAGTTTTTTGTTATTAGGGCAGGGATTTCCTGTTTGTAGTTTGGCTGAGAGGCTAGCCAGGCTGCAAGAAAGCCACCTATTGAACTCCCCATAAGGCTAATCTTTGGATTTTTAGCTAATGCTGGAGAAATATAAGGGTTGGTTGCGTTGAGTAATTCGCTTGCACTATTGAATGCATAGGTCACATCTTGTTCTGTTAGCTCCCAGGGGGGGGGTAATGTATCAGTGAAGCACTTGGTAATGGGATGCGTATCCATAGCACGATG
The DNA here is from genome assembly GCA_964534675.1 of uncultured Pseudomonadales bacterium. GTDB lineage: Bacteria > Pseudomonadota > Gammaproteobacteria > Pseudomonadales > UBA7239 > UBA7239. Next base: position 5,018 of record CAZHQZ010000088.1, read on the forward strand.
GATGTTGGAAAATGTTTGTGTATTAGCAAGTCGATAAGAGGGCAAAAATACTAGGAATCCAGCATCAAGCAGGAATTTTATGTCGAGGTCTTGAAGGGGGGGGATGTAGAAAGTTTGAGTGCTGTTATCCAGCATGGAGTGTGGCTTTTTTGAGGGATTCTTTTTTGGTAAAGCAGAACTGACTGACCAATCTTTACCTTGGAAATACATTAGTGCCTTTTTGTAGGGGTGAGAGTCGATTTTTCCGTAAACACTCATCTTAAGGTTGCAATTGTCTATTGAGTGATAGGTTTGTTCCCAGTGGTAGTAGGTTGGCGTACTGCTTGTTGTTTGATCCATATTTGCATCCAGCAAAGAGACATCGCTGAACTGAGTGTCTTTTGTCTCTGCAGAGGAGAAAAGTGTGCTCTTGGGAGGGGGAGGTGAATCTGCATGAGAAATGCAGGAGAAAATTAGAAAGACAATGCTAAGGGTGAAGATGTTTTTTTTCTTTTTGTTAGTTTCCGAGGTCATGCGTATCTTCAGAGCAAATTTCATAGGTCTTTAGATCTCCCATGGTTGGTAGGCGGCGCTAACCTGTGATTCATACGTAGAGGTAGGCTACGAGTATTCAATGTTTTCCACTGGAGTTCAAAGAGGGTGTCATGCTGCAAATTGCTGAGTGCGGGTATTGGGCATCCAGAGAGTATTAGATGTAGTGGCTCAGACTTAATCTGACAGTTACCCGTTTATCAGACGGTGACTGTCAGTTTAGATTTGAGTCAGATTTTTTTCTGCCCAAACCGTTTTACCCTCCAGCAAAGTGGCTATCGGCGTTCGTCCGCAGCACATCTTACCTTGATGCGGTAATCCCCCCATTAGAGGGCGGTTTCAATAGAACACGGGCGGACGATATTGGACTGGCAGACATAAAAAACCCAGTAAATACTGGGCTTTGCGGACTTCTTTGGACTTGGTAAAACAAAATAGTGGTGGCCAGAGACAGAATCGAACTGTCGACACAGGGATTTTCAGTCCCTTGCTC
>CAZHQZ010000089.1:0-4498 GCA_964534675.1 uncultured Pseudomonadales bacterium
ATCCAAATGACTTCCACGCCAGTGGTGGAAGAAAACATCGCCACCGCTCGGCGTTTGGTGGGCGATGCAGTTGCGGCTGGCGCGGAGTTGGTGTTGTTGCCGGAGTATTGGCCGATTATCGGCATGCATGAAAAAGACAAATTGGCGCACGCTGAAAATTTTGGTGCAGGGTTGATGCAAGATTGCCTGCGTGATTTAGCGCGGCAGCACGGCGTGTGGTTGATCGGCGGCACGATTCCTTTGCAATCGCCAGAGGCGGGCAAGGTGTTGAACACCACGCTGGTGTTTGATCCGCAGGGCGCGTGCGTGGCGCGTTACGACAAAATGCATTTGTTCGGTTTTCAAAAAGGCAGCGAGAGTTATGACGAATCGCGCACTATTCTGCACGGCGATCACGTCGGTTATTTTGCTGCGCCGTTCGGTCGCGTGGGTTTGTCCGTGTGTTATGACTTGCGCTTTCCTGAGTTGTATCGCGCATTGGGTGAATGCGCGCTGATCGTAGTGCCTTCCGCGTTTACCTACACCACGGGGCAGGCGCATTGGGAAGTATTGCTGCGTGCGCGCGCTATCGAAAATCAATGTTATGTGTTGGCGGCAGCGCAGGGCGGCAAGCACCGCAATGGTCGCCGCACTTGGGGGCACAGTATGCTGATCGACCCGTGGGGCGAGGTGTTGTCGGTATTGCCGGAAGGTGAGGGTGTGGTGAGCGGTGTGTTGGATATCACGCGTTTGGCAGCCGTGCGCGTCAGCCTGCCTGCGTTGCAACATCGCCGTTTGTAATCTTCGTTATTCCCAATTATTTTTTTTTGCGAGTTTTTATGTTGGCTGAATTGCAGTTGCACGAACGTTTAATCAAAGCGATGGAAGCTATGGGCTTTAGCGAGCCAACGCCGGTGCAGCAAGAGGCCATTCCGCTCGCGGTGCAAGGCCAGGATTTGCGAGTGATTGCGCAGACCGGTAGCGGCAAGACAGCGGCTTTTGTGTTGCCGGTATTGCATCGGCTGCTGCAAGAAAGCAAGCCGCGCACGGCGACGCGCGCGTTAATTTTGCTGCCCACCCGCGAGCTGGCGCAGCAAACGCTGCAACAAGTGGAGCTGCTGGCGCAGTTTACGTTTATCAAAGCGGCGTTGATTACCGGCGGCGAAGATTTCAAAAAACAAATGACAGCGCTGCGCAAGAATCCAGATATCGTGATCGGCACGCCTGGGCGTTTGTTAGAGCAGCTCAATGCAAAAAATCTGGAGCTGCAAGATTTGGAAGTATTGGTGTTGGATGAAGCCGATCGCATGTTAGACATGGGCTTTAGCGAGGATGTGATGCGGTTGGTGCAGGCCTGCCACGCCGAGCGGCAGACGCTACTGTTTTCCGCCACCAGCAATAGTGCATTGTTTGAATTGGCTGCCAGTGTGATGCGCGAGCCGCAGGTATTGCGCTTGAATCCTGTGAGCAAAATGAACAGCAGCGTGGTGCAGCAAATTGTTCCCGCTGATGATGCCAAGCACAAAGAAAAAATGGTGCTGTGGCTATTGGGTAACGAAACCTACGAAAAAGCCATCGTGTTTACCAATACGCGCAATCAGGCCGACCGCTTGGGCAGTGTGATTATCGCCGCGCACAAAGCGGGAACGTGCAACGCCAAAGTGTATGTGTTGCACGGTGAAAAAGAGCACAAAGATCGCAAGCAGGCAGTGTCGCGCCTCAATCAAGGCCATATCAATGTGTTGATTGCCACCGATGTCGCCGCGCGCGGCTTGGATATTGAAGGCATGGACTTGGTAATTAACTTTGATATGCCGCGCAAGGGTGATGATTATGTACATCGCGCTGGTCGCACAGGGCGCGCAGGCAATGCGGGTTTGGTGATTTCGCTCATCACCGCGCAAGAATGGAATTTGATGGCGAGTATTGAGCGCTATCTGAAGCAAAACTTTGAGCGCCGCATCATCAAAGACATTAAAGGCAGTTTTCTCGGTCCAAAAAAAGTGAAAGCCTCTGGCAAAGCGGTGGGTAGCAAAAAGAAAAAAGCCGACAAAAAAACTTCTGAGAAAAAATCCAGTGGAGTGAAAAAAACAGCGGCTAAAAGGCCTAATGCAGTTAAGTCTAAGCCCGCTACCGCTGCAGGTCAGCCGCGCGACGGCTCTGCGCCGTTGCGAAAAAAACAGTCCTGACATTGCTCAGATGTAATAGCCATCTTCATGCCATCTTTGTGGATTGCTACGAATATATTCGGAAATATTTTGGTATACCTGTTCGGTGCGGATGATGTGTTCGTAGTAATTGCGTTGCCAGATGGGTTGGTCTGATGTGCTGTTTATTTGACGAATCTCATGCGTGCAACGCGCTTTAAACCCTCGGATGATATGCCCAACTGTAGGGGCGCGATTTATCGCGCCCTCATCTGTCGCGGCATTATGGGGCGCAATCAATTGCGCCCCTACAGTTTCCACAATGCCGTGAAAATGGTTTGGCATCACCACATATTCACCCAACACGATACTGGGATAATGCATTGGCAGCGCTTGCCACACTGCGTCCACAGCCATCCCCGCCGCATTCAGCGCCATCACTCCATTCACGATGTCACCAAATAATGGCTGACGTTCGTGTGCGCAAATGGTGATGAAATAACTGCCAGCTTGCGAATAATCGTATCCGTGCAAGCGAATAGATCGCCGATGATGCCTATCGCGGTTAAATGCCATTTCACACTCCTTGTGTTGGCAGGGTCGCTATAATACGCGACCTTAACAGCCCGCCCGAACCCCGCCATGAGCCTGCAAGACGACATCAATCTGCGCCGCACGTTTGCGATTATTTCGCACCCGGATGCGGGTAAAACCACCATCACGGAAAAATTATTGCTGTTCGGGCAGGCGATACAAATTGCCGGTTCGGTGAAAGGCAAAAAAGGCGATCGCCACGCCACCTCCGATTGGATGACGATGGAGCAGGAGCGCGGTATTTCTGTCACGTCTTCGGTGATGCAATTTCCGTACAAAGGCAAAACCGTCAATTTGTTGGATACGCCCGGCCACGAAGATTTTTCTGAAGATACTTACCGCACTTTAACGGCGGTGGATTCTGTGTTGATGGTGATAGACGGCGCGAAGGGTGTAGAAGATCGCACCATTAAATTGATGGATGTGTGCCGTTTGCGCGATACGCCCATTCTCACTTTCGTCAATAAAATGGATCGCGATATACGCGACCCGATGGAAGTGTTGGATGAAATTGAAAGCATCCTGCATATCAAAGTCGCGCCCATCAATTGGCCGCTGGGTATGGGCAAAGAATTCAAAGGTGTTTACAACTTATACACCGATACCGTGCATGTGTATCAGCAAGGGTTTGGTCATACCATTCAAGACGATGTGCAAATTCAAGGCATCGACAGCGAGGAGTTTTCTAAACTGCTCGGCCCTTATGCTGACGATGTGCGCGCCGAAATTGAATTGGTGCGCGGCGCGGCGCATCCGTTTGATCTGGAAGAATATTTAGCGGGTGTATTAACGCCGGCATTTTTTGGTACGGCGTTGGGCAACTTCGGCGTGCGCGAAATGTTGGATGGTTTTGTAGAGTGGGCGCCGGCGCCGCAAGCGCGCGCTACCGAAACGCGGGTGATTGATCCGCACGAAGAAAAGTTTTCCGGTTTTGTGTTCAAAATCCAGGCGAACATGGATCCGAAACACCGCGACCGCATCGCGTTTATGCGCATCTGTTCCGGCAGTTACACGCAGGGTATGAAAATGCAGCATGTGCGCATCGGCAAAGACATACGCATTGCAGATGCCGTGACGTTTATGGCCGGCGAGCGCGTATTGGTAGAGGAAGCGCTGGCGGGCGACATCATCGGTTTACACAACCACGGCACCATCCAGATTGGCGACACCTTTACCAGCGGTGAAAACCTGCGTTTCACCGGCATTCCGCATTTCGCGCCGGAATTGTTTCGTCGCATTCGCTTGAAAGACCCATTGAAAGCCAAACAGTTGCAGAAAGGTCTGCGCCAGCTTTCAGAAGAGGGTTCAGTGCAAGTGTTTATGCCGTTGAATAACAACGATTTAATCGTGGGCGCGGTGGGTGTATTGCAGTTTGAGGTGGTCGCCTATCGCTTGAAAGATGAGTACAAAGTGGAGTGTTTGTACGAGAACGTCAATATCTACACGGCGCGTTGGTTGTCGGCCAAAGACCCGAAAAAACTGGAAGAGTTCCGCTCCAAAACCAATGAAAACTTGGCTTTGGATGGCGGCGATCATCTCACCTATCTCGCACCCACGCGCGTGAATTTGGCTTTGACGGAGGAGCGCTGGCCTGATCTTTGCTTCCGCGCCACACGCGAGCATTAAAAGCGTTTTTTGGGTTGACTGTTTTTTTTCCTGTCGTACAGTGGAGGTGCAACACACAGGAAACCCGAGGAGCGTTATATGCAGTTGAATATCAGTGGACACCACGTTGAAGTCACTCATCCCCTCAAAGACTATGTGACCAGCAAATTGGA
>CAZHQZ010000089.1:4598-6035 GCA_964534675.1 uncultured Pseudomonadales bacterium
CTCGCTCCCGACACGGTATTGTCGGGAGCCATCCCTCTCCCCATTTTGTATTTCCCCATGAGCGCTAGCGCCCACTCACCCGCACCGGACACCACAGATTACTTGCAGCAATTACAGGTATTGCGCGCCTTGGTGTGGCTGGTGCAAGTGCTCACCTTGCTGCTGGGGCGGCGCTGGCTCAGTGAGTTGCAGTTTTCTACCTTGCTGGGCTTGCTGGTCGCGTCACTGTTGGTGTTGATCGCGGGGCATCACCGCTTACAAGTTTTTCGCCGTCAGCAGCGCGTTTCGGGTGAGCGCGAATTTTTATTGCAGTTGTTATTGGATTGTTTCGTATTGACCGGCTTGCTGTATGTCGCGGGCGGCGCGACCAATCCGTTTGTGTCTTACTACTTGGTGCCGATTGCTTTAGCGGCGGCCTGTTTGTCGCGCACTTACACCGCGCTGCTCACGGCGTTTTGTCTGTTGGCCTCAGGCGTGCTGATGTTTTACTACTGGCCGCTGCCCGTGTTGTCGCCCATGGATATGTCGCATCACGCTATGCACGGCACGCGCAGCATGAGTTGGCATGTGGCGGGCATGTGGCTCAACGTGGGCATCAGCGCGGCGCTAATCACTTACTTTGTCACGTCCATTGCCGCCACGGTGCGCCGCCAGCGTGAAGCCATCAATTACCTGCGTGAGCAGCAGTTGATGGATGAAAACATCCTCACGGTAGCGACGCTGGCGGCCAGCACCGCGCACGAAATGGGCACGCCGCTGTCTAGCCTTTCTGTGCTGCTCGGTGATTTGCAGCAGGAGCACGCCTGCAACCCCGCGCTGCTGGCGGAGTTGCAGCTGATGGCGAGCCAAGTGGCGCGCTGCCAGCAATCGCTGCGCCAGTTGGCCGATACCGCGCGTGAGCACCAGCAGGGCGGCGAGCATCGCCAGCCGGTCGCGCAATGGGTGGAGAGTTTGATCCGCCACTGGCAGGTGTTGCGGCCGGAAGCGCAGGCCGATTTTGTGGTGCAGGCGGGCGAGCTGTGCGAGGCGGCGTGGCCGCTGGTGGTGGAGCAGGCGGTCATCAATGTGCTCAATAACGCGGCGGATGCCGGCAGCCATTTATGCGTGCATATTCAATGGGATACACGCGAGCTGCGCATCGCTATCGAAGACGACGGCCCTGGTATCGACGAGCACATTCTGCGCAAACACGCGCAAGTCAAAGCCAGCGAAAAGGGCATGGGGTTGGGGCTGCTGTTATCGCACGCCAGTTTGGAGCGGGCGGGCGGCACGCTGCTGCTGGAGTCTCGCGCTGCTGGCGGCACGTTGACGCGCATAGTCCTGCCCATAGCAAAGCTGGTGGCAGGCAATGAGTGATGCGCTGGATATTCTGCTGGTGGAGGATGACGAAGTATTCGCCAGCGTGCTGCAACGCTCCCTGCTGCGGCGTGGGCATCG
>CAZHQZ010000090.1:0-5875 GCA_964534675.1 uncultured Pseudomonadales bacterium
GCCCATTGCAGCGCGAGGCTGGACAACAGACAGTCTGCTGACTGCGCGGCAAACGGCAGCGTTTCCATATCCGCTTGCACGCAGTGCAGTTGTTTTTCTGTTTGTGCGAGTTGCAGCATGCCGCTGGCCATATCCACACCCAACACATTCAGCGCCGTGTGCTGGGTTTGCAGTGTGCCACCAATAAAACCTGTGCCACAGCCGAGATCCAACGCTACGCCGTGCATGTCGGCAGGCAGCGTAGACAGCAAGGCTTCGCCCACCGTTTTTTGCAGTTGCGCGGCTTGGTTGTAAGTAATAGCGGCGCGAGAAAAAGAATCTGCCACCTGCGATTTTCTTGGTGCTACATCGCTAGGCTGGTGCAAAAATTGCTGAATTAACATGGCGACTTCTGCGGCGCGCGACACAGGCATGGCGTGACTGCATCCAGGCAACACTCGTGCAACTTGCTGTGCATTTAAACAACGCATATGCTCACCGATAGCAACGGGAGTGATAGCGTCTTGTGCGCCAAAAATATGCAAGCCCTGCACAGTCAGCGTAGAAAATAAAGCGCGGTTGTCGATTTCGCCCAACAATTGCAACAAACGCAGGGCGGTTTCTGAATTGCAGTCTTGAAAATCTGCCAGCGCCGTGAGCAGCGCGTTGGCGCGTTTCTGTTGCGCGTCTCCGCGCGTTTGCAGGCCGAGAAAACGCTGCCATGTTTTTTCAGGTTGCTGTGCAAAACGCAGGCAAAATTGTGCGTAATCGTCCTGCGGCATTCCCGCCCAATCGTTGGTGGCAGTGAAATGTAAATTGCTGCCGAGAGTAATCACGCCGGCAATGCGTTCTGGATATTTTGCGGCGATGTGCGTGGTCAGCATGCCGCCCAAACTCCAGCCGCCCAGCACGCATTTTTCTGGCAACTGCTCAATGATATATTCCACGACTTGATCGAGATTTTCACAGGGTTCGTGAAAAGCTGCGCCAAAGCCTGGTAAATCCAGCGCAAAAACTTGCGCAACACCGGCATCGTGCAGCGCGCGCAGCAAGGGCTGATAAATACGACTGCTGAAGCCCCAACCCGGCAATAAAATCAGCGGCAGGTCTTTCATGCAATAGCGCGCAGGCTGTCTGCGATTACATCTAACAGTTGCACAATATGCTCTTCTTCATGCGCAGCGGAGAGCGTGATGCGCAAACGCGCGGCGTTGTCTGCCACAGTGGGCGGTCGCACGGCGCCGACTAAAAAACCGCATTCACGCAATGCGGCATCCATTTGCATGACGCGTGCACTGCTGCCGAGCAACAATGGCTGAATGGCGGTGGGCGAATTTAAGAGTGGCAGTGAACGCGCAGCGGCTTGCTGACGAAAAAAAGCGATATTGTGTTGCAGTTTTTCGCGCCGCCAACTTTCGCTTTGCAATAGGTTTAATGCAGCCGAAGTCACCGCCGCCTGCGCGGGTGGTAGTGCGGTGGTGTACACAAACTGGCGCGCAAATTGAACGAGCATATCAATCAAATCCTGCGAACCCGCAACAAACGCGCCAAAACTGCCCAGCGCCTTGCCGAAAGTACCCATCAAAATCGGCACCTCGTTTTGCGTCAGAGAAAAATGCTCACAACTACCTGCGCCGTTTTTTCCCAGCACGCCAAAACCGTGCGCATCATCCACCAGCAACAATGCAGTGTGTTGCTGACACAGTGCAGCAAGTGCTGGCAGCGGTGCAATGTCACCATCCATGCTGAAAACACCATCAGTAGCCACCAGTGTTTTTTTATCCGCACAGCGCAATAAATGTTTTTGCAGGCTGTCTGTATCCGCATGCAAGTAGCGGCGAAAATCTGCGCCAGAAAATAAACCGCCGTCCAACAGAGAGGCGTGGTTGAGTTTGTCTTGCAACACGCAATCGCTTTTTTGCAACAACGCCGTCAATACACCGAGGTTGGCCATATAGCCAGTGGAAAACAGCAGCGCACGATCACGGTCGGTAAAAGCAGCGAGTTGTTCTTCCAATTGTTGATGTGGATAGGAATGTCCGCCAAGCAAATGCGATGCGCCACTGCCTGCGCCGTATTGTTCGGCGGCAGCGCACAGTGCTTTTTTTAATATTGGATGTTGCGCGAGACCGAGATAATCATTGCTGATGAATGATCGCTGCGGCACAACAGTTTGTACGCGCACACGGCGCAGCAAATGTTTTTCTGTGCGCTCAGCGAGCTGCTGTTGCCAATGTGCTTGCCAAGCATTCATGCGCAGTCTTAGGCGCAGGCATCGTAAAACAGTGCATGTTGTTGCTCTGGCGCGACAGTTTTTTCAGGCGCAGCGCGCAACTGCGGATTGATACCCAGTTTTTCAAACAGTTGTTGATCTTTGTGTGCAGCGGGGTTTGGTGTGGTCAATAATTTATCCCCGTAAAAAATAGAATTGGCGCCGGCGAAAAATGCGAGCGCCTGCATCTGCTCGTTCATGGTTTCGCGACCGGCAGACAAACGCACATACGATTGCGGCATCACAATGCGCGCCACAGCAATCGTGCGCAAAAAATCAAAGGCATCGAGTTCACTTTCGTTTTCCAGCGGCGTGCCTTCCACTTTCACTAAATTGTTGATCGGCACCGAATCAGGATGCGGGTTTAAGTTAGCGAGTTGTTGCAGCAAACCGGCGCGATCATTTTGCGTTTCACCCATGCCGACTATGCCACCGCTGCACACTTTCATGCCCGCCTTTCGTACATTATTCAGCGTTTCCAAGCGATCCGCGTAAGTGCGCGTGGTAATAATTTCGCCGTAGTATTCCGGCGAGGTGTCGAGATTGTGGTTGTAATAATCCAAACCCACTTCGGCGAGGCGTTGGGATTTATCGGCATCCAACATGCCTAAAGTCATGCAAGTTTCCATGCCGAGTTTTTTGACTTCGCGCACCATGTGCAGCACATAGGGCATGTCTTTTTCAGCGGGTGAACGCCACGCTGCACCCATGCAAAAACGTGAGGAGCCATTGGCTTTTGCTGCGCGCGCTTCTTCGATGACTTTTTCCACTTTCAGCAGTTTTTCTTTGTCCAAGCCGGTGTCGTAGTGGCCGCTCTGCGGGCAGTATTTGCAATCTTCCGGGCAGGCGCCGGTTTTGATCGACAGCAGCGTACTCACCTGCACTTGGTTGGGGTCGAAATGCGCGCGATGCACCTGTTGGGCGCGGAACAGCAGATCATTAAAAGGCAGGTCGAACAGCGCGAGGATCTCGGCGCGGCTCCAGTCGTGGCGCAGGGTGCTGGTGGTCATGGCGGCAGCTTGGGGTAGTTGTGAGAGACAGGGGCATCATAGTCGCGCAGCCCGAGCCGTCAACCTCAAAGAGGTGGGTTTGGTTGACTGTGACTTAATTGCCGATAATTTCGCTTAACCCATCAATAACATGTGCCAGCTCGCTGGAATCCATCACGCCAATTTTCTTGCCAATACGCTCCACGGATAGCGTTCGAATTTGGCTGATCTTGACCCAAGAGCGCTTAGGTAATTTTGATTTCAGGATTTCGTGAGTCAGTGGAAATCCAGCACGCGGTTCCTGACTGGTGAGCGCCATCGCGATAACAGTGCCGGAGCGTTCGTTGAAAATATCTTGACTCAGAATTAGTACGGGGCGCTCACCAGCTTGCTCATGCCCTACCGTAGGATTGAGGTTCGCCCAGCGAATATCGCCTCTCAGTATTTTGGCCATGCACTTAATTCCTCAGACATCCCTTCCTCTGCCAGCGCCTGTTCTGCGCGCGGCTCAAGCTTGGCGCACTCCTCCGCCAAGCGGTTGCGCTCCAAGCGCTCCAGTTTTTCTTGCACGGCAGCTTGAATGGCGCGGCTGCGATTGCTGAACACTTGGCGTTTTACCAAGGAGTCCACTCTTGCCAGCATCCCTTCTTCAATGGTGATGGCTATTTTGGTCTGGCTCATGTGCAGCTCCATAAAAGTATTCCTATTCATCATACTTTTGTGCGAACACTGAAACAATGCCAGAAAATGACAGAATTGTTGTTTTGCCTTGCGGGTCGGGTAAAGGGGAACATAGGAAGCCCCTTCAATCTGTCATGTTTTAGGAGAAACAACCATGAAAAAACCTCTGTTTATTGCTGCACTGCTGACCGCCGGTATCTCACAGGTACAGGCTGCACCTTTTGCACAAGCGTTTACAGATGGCTCGCCAGAAAAGGGAGCCGTCACATTTACTTTTTCTGGTGATTGCTCAGGAAAAATTACCAGTGATGTATCCAGAATAGAAGCGGGTGTATACGACGATCACGCGAACAACAAGTTTTCGTATATCCGTGTTTATACCGTTGACTGGACTAACATGCTGCTGGAAGACATTCTCTATACGCAATCAGTAGGCAGCACCACCAGTGTTTCTGTCAATAAAGGCAAGCTGAATGTCAAGTTTAGCGATACATCGGCTCTTCGCGCCGCACTGGATATACAGAAGATTCATACTTCCGGTGCAGATAGCCAGATCCAATGTAAAAATGGCAGTACATTGAACCAATTGGTCAATGACCAGAACGGTGGTGACTTTAAGTTGATACGGGACACGTCGCTGACGGAAAAAACCAGCTTTACACTGAAAGGCAGCGTTGACCCTTTTGATTACAAACTGTCTCAAAAAATCAGTGGTTATCTGTATATCAGTAAACCCACCTGCGACATAACTGGCAATTCAACCGGCCACATCGCAACCGACACTTATAAATCAATCTGTAAATTGCAACCTAAAGTTAAGGTAAGCATCTCTGTTTCTGCCAGTGGAAAAACCGATATTTACTGGTAGCAAGGGCGGGAGCGGGTAATATATCGAATCCACTCCTCACTTCGGTTTTTCTCATAAGCAAGGTATTCTTCACGGATTGCCTTGCTTTTGTTTTTTTTATGCACACCATTGCCGTAGTAGAAGATAACGCAGAACTGCGTACTGATCTGGTAGAATTTCTCCATTTGCGTGGATTTAATGCGCAAGGTTTTGAGAGTGCAGAAATATTTTTTCTTACTTGGCCTGCAACGGCTTTTTCCTTGTTGCTGCTAGATGTTGCACTGCCGGGGTCTAGCGGTTTGGAAATTGCACAGCGTGTGCGCACGCAGAACAGCCATGTAGGCATCATCATGTTGACGGCGCTGGATGCTAATACTGATCAAGTACAAGGTTTAAACATCGGAGCGGATATTTATTTATCCAAACGCAGCTCATTAGATGTAATTGAAGCGGCCTGCCACAGTGTGTTGCGCAGGCTTGCCCATGTGCAGCGGACAGCGAAACACTCCACGTCATGGGTTTTGTCTGCGTCACGTTGGCAATTACAAATGCCGAATGGCGCGTCGCTCACTCTCACGCAAACGGAAGCGATATTACTAGCGGCGTTGTTTGAACAAGCTGGGCAGGCTATGTCGCGAGAAGCCTTGCTATTGCATTTGGAAAAACCAGAAACACTGTCAAATTTACGCAATTTGGATAACACCGTCAGTCGCTTACGGCGCAAAGTACAAACAACTTGCGGTGTAGAACTGCCGGTGCGCTCAGGTTATGGCAGAGGGTATACCTTCGTTGGGCAGTGCGAGATTGCGCAATGAAAAAACACTATTTTCATCTGCTGGTCTTTTGTGTTGCATGGCTATTTTCCGCGACATCTTTTTCATCCGTGCCATTGAACGCCTCCGCCTCTAAAATTTCCTTGGACGGTTATTTTGAGCATTTTGTCGATGTAAAAAACGAACTGTCTTTTGCAGCCGTAGCGCAACCGGATTTTATCAAAACACATTTTTCACCTCTGCACAGTGCGCGCAGCTTGGGCTACAACACCGATGCGCATTGGTTTCGCGCTGTTTTGAGCCCTGCATCTGATGCTCCAAAGCGCTGGGTGTT
>CAZHQZ010000091.1:0-1151 GCA_964534675.1 uncultured Pseudomonadales bacterium
GCGTAAACCGCGCCCGCATTTTTCATTTTTTTGTTGGTCAGTGCATTGGCGGGATCGTGACGATAAGCACCCACGGCCACATCGGCTTTGCCATCGCCGTTGAGATCGCCAGCGCCGGTGATGGCAGAGCCAAACAGGTCGCCTGCCGCTTCTCCTGCCATAGAGAACAATACACTGCCATCAGCGCCAGAGTAGACGGCAGCTGTGCCTGCCGCTTTCATGGGTTTGGATGTGAGCGAATTGGGCGCGCTGTTTCTAGGTGCTCCAACGATGACATCATCATGTCCATCCGCGTTGGTGTCACCCGCTCCCTGAACGGCGCTACCGAGCAGCCCGCCTTTCATGCTGCCATTGATGTGAAACAACTCACTGCCTGTAGCGCCTGAGCGCACAACGGCGATGCCCGCATGGCTGAGCCCATTGGGGCTGGCTTTGGGTGCACCGTAGATCACATCTGTATTGCCATCGGCATCCACGTCACCGGCGTTGGCCACGGCGTAGCCGAGGTTGTCGCCTGCTGCTGTGCCGCTAAACGTGCGGAGCAAGCTGCCGTCCAAGCCGGAATAAACATAGACGGCTCCAGCGTCTTTCATGCGTTTGTGTGTGGCGCTATCGACAAGGTCAGCATGGGGTGTGCCCACCACAATGTCGGCGTAACCATCGCCGTTAATATCTGCGCCAGCAACGCTGTAGCCGAACCAGTCACCAGCATTTGTGCCTTTGAAGGTGTACAGCGTGGAGCCGTCTAAACCCGAGTAGACGTACACCTTGCCCATATCTTTCAGGGTTTTTTTCTGCGTGGCTGATTTGATGCTGTCCCAGCGGTAAGCGCCGATCACAATATCGTCGTGTCCGTCGTGGTTGACATCACCGGCATTGGCGACAGCAAAACCGTAAGTGTCGCGCTGCATTTCGCCCCACGCGCTCATGAGAACGCCGGGGGTATTGGGCATGCCGTCGCAGGCATCACCCACGCCATCGCCGTCGCTATCCATTTGATTGGTATTGGCTACCAGCGGGCAGTTGTCGATAACATCCGGCACGATGTCGCCATCGTCATCGAGGTCACAGGCATCGCCAATGCCGTCATGGTCGGTATCGGTTTGTGAGGCATTGGCGATCAGCGGGCAGTTGTCGCTGTTGTTGTCTAC